>NZ_JBARCR010000637.1:0-16623 GCF_049794275.1 Trebonia sp. | reverse complement strand
GGCCGACGTGACCTCGTCCGCGAGCCCCACGGTCAGGCGGCGCCGTCTGGCCGTGGAACTGCGCCGCCTCCGTGGTGGCCGTACCGGTACCACTGTGGCCAAGGCGCTCGGCTGGTCTGCTGCGAAGGTCAGCCGTTACGAGCTCGGACAGGGCACGTTCCCTCTTGAAGAGATCGAAAAACTGCTGGATTACTACGGAGTCACAGACCCCCGCCGCGCCCAGTTGCTCGCCCTTGCCGTCGAGGCGAACGAACGCGGCTGGTGGTACGACTACGCCGACGCGTTGACGCCCGAGTACATGGAGCTCATCGGGATAGAGGCGGAGGCCGTATCAGAGCTGGCATGGCAAGTGGTAGCGGTTCCCGGATTGCTCCAGACGGAGGCATACGCCCGCGCGGTTCACACCGCGCACCAGCAGGTCGTCCTCATGCCTCCCGGGATCTTCGAGCGTCGGGTAGCGGTGAGGATGATCCGTCAGCAGGTGCTGACCACGCGCAATCCCCCTCTCGAACTATCCGCGGTGATGGACGAGTCCGTGATCCTGCGGATGGTAGGCAGTGAGAAGGTGATGTTCGAGCAGCTGCTTCATCTCGTGGAGGTGTCGCGGCTGCCAAACGTCAGCCTGCGAATCCTGCCCCTGGAGAGCGAGATGTCGCTGATGGCGGATTCGTTCCTCGTGTTCGGGTTCAGTTCGGACGACGAGACTGCAAAGCTAGGCGATGTTGTCAGCACCGAGGCTGTAACGGACGAACTTCGCATCGAAGGCGAGACTGGCACATATGAGTACCGTCTCATCTTCAATGCGTTCGCCAAGGCGGCACTGTCTACGGAAGACTCTCGCGAACTGATTTTGGAAAAGGCGCGACTCTGGCGTGGATAAACGCGCCGGACCTACAGACCGAGCGCACCGCTCCGCACGCCCGCAACGAAGGCGTTCCATTCCACGGAAGCAAAGCGGAGAACGGCGCCGTCCGGGTCCTTGCTGTCCCTGACGTCAATGCGCGCACCGTGCGGGGCCGCGACCTCGAGGCAGTTGCCTGTCCCGTAGCTCCGGGAACTCCTTCTCCACATGCGGATAGAGCCATCAGCGTCATCGCTGACGTCGTGACCACGCACTACGTCCTCCAGGGCTTCTCGCTGGCCACGCTCCGCGTCCGCGCGCTGGAGAGTAACATATCGCGTCCGCGCGCCGGAGAATAACATATCGCCCAATTTGCATATAGTGCCCGGCGGGAATCCGGACGCGGGTCTGCGGCGCTGATCCATGGCGTGAAGAAGATCGGGTTTCTTTCGTTTGGGCACTGGCGGGATGTGCCGGGGTCGCAGACGCGCAGCGCGGCTGACTCGCTGCTGCAGACCGTCGAGCTGGCGCAGGCCGCCGAGGACATCGGGGTCGACGGGGCGTTTGTCCGGGTGCACCACTTCGAGCGGCAGCTGGCCTCGCCCTTCCCGCTGCTGGCGGCGATCGGCGCACGGACACGCAGGATCGAGATCGGCACCGCCGTCATCGACATGAGATACGAGAACCCGCTTTATATGGCCGAGGAGGCCGCGGCTGCGGACCTTATCAGCGGCGGGCGGCTCCAGCTCGGTGTCAGCCGGGGCTCACCGGAGATAGCGCTGCGGGGCGCGGAGGCGTTCGGCTACGTGGCTCCCGAGGGGGAGACGGCCGCCGACAATGCCAGGCGCAAGACGGAGATCTTCCTGGCCGCCATCAACGGGGCGGCCGTCGCGCGGACCGACCCGGAGCGAACCGGTATCAGCGGCGGGCTCGCCATCCAGCCGCAGTCGCCCGGCCTCGCCGACCGGATCTGGTGGGGTTCTGGCACCCGGGCGACCGCGCAGTGGGCGGCGACCAAGGGCATGAACCTGCAGAGCTCCACGCTGCTGACCGAGGACACCGGCGTGCCATTCGACCAGCTGCAGGCTGAGCAGATCCGGCTGTACCGGCAGGCCTGGGCGGAACAGGGCTGGGACCGGGAGCCGCGGGTTTCCGTCTCGCGCAGCGTGCTGCCGATAACCGAGGACATCGACCGGCTCTACTTCGGCGACCGTGGAGAAGATGACCAGATCGGGCTGCTCGAGGGCGTGCGGTCCCGGTTCGGCAGGACGTACGCCGGGGAACCGGACAAGATCGCCGACGAGCTCGCCGCCGACGAGGCGGTGCAAGCCGCGGACACGGTGCTGTTCACCGTGCCGAACCAGCTTGGCGTCGAATACAACGCCAGGATCCTGGACACGATCGCCCGGCACATAGCGCCGGCCATTGGCTGGCGCCCAGCGGGCGCGGCGACGGCGAGCTGACAGGCATAGACACGGGTAAAACTGGCCCAATAGGTGATGGATTTCCGCTAATTTTCCATGCAGTGTCATTTTGCCTGCCGAGCGGGGAGAAGCATTTATGTCCGCACCGACGGAGAGCACCCCGCCGCCGCATGTGCCAGTACCGCCGCACGCGCCGGTGCGCGTGCCCCTGCCGCCGCCGCCGGGAACAGCGTTCTCGCTGGGCTGGCTGATGGCGGGATTGTTCGATGACCGCCGCCGGAGAATCCTCGACGTGCGCCAGCCGCCGTTCAGCCAGGCGGTGCAGCTGCCCCTCGTCGCGGACCTCGATGACGCAGACCTGCTGAAGTTCCTGGTCACCGACCTGCACGATCTGCTCAGGCCGTACCACGACGTTTCCGACGCCCGCGTGCAGGCCGAGGCCGCGAAGAGGCAGCCAGGAAGCGCGGAACCGTTCGACAACGCCGTCTTCGACAGGGAAGTGAACGCGCTGCATCTGGCGATCCTCGACCGCCTCGCGGATGACCAGCAGCAGCTCAGCGCCTACCAGCTTGGTCTCGCGCTCAGCGACATGTGCTGGCTGCCGGGGCCCGCGGGCGTTGACTCGATGACCGGGATGTTCAGGCGCGACCAGATCGCCGCCATGCAGACGTGGCTCAATGGCGCGGGTACCGCGATCCCCCAGTCGACCGGGGCCATCGTCGGCCAGTCACTCGGGCACTGGGCCGACTGGATCGACATCAACGCGGCAACGCTGCGCGCGGCGGGCGCGGGCACGGCCCAGGCGACCACCGTCATCAGCGCCCTGCGCGTGCAGGGAGCGGTCTGGCATTCGGTGCTCACCGCCGACCCGGACGTGAGCCTCAACCCGGCGATGGGCGCCTGGGTCCAGGCCGGATCGGCCATGGCGCGGGCGGTGCGGATGGTGACCGGCGTCATCCTCCGCCGCTTCTGGCCAGTGGTGGTGATCGCCCTGGCGGCCCTGGCGGGGCTGCTGTACCTGGTGATCGCCAACCTCAGCGGCGCGGGCCAGGTGTGGGGGAGCCTCGTGACGGTGATCGCGGTGGTCGGCGCCGCCGGCGGCGGCATCTTCGGGGGCGTTTCGCGAGCCCTGGGCGGGGTTGGCTACGACATCTGGAACGCCGCCAGGCGCGAAGCTCAGGTCTGGAGCATCACCTGGCTGCCGGCGATTACGCAGGGCGCCAGGCAGCGCGCGACGCTGGAAAGCCGCGGGGTGGCCGCGCCGAACATCAGGAAGAACCTCGAAGGCTAGCGGCGGCCTACCGCCCCCGCTGGCGGCCGCGACGCGGCGTTAGCATCACTCCATGCCGGATATCGAACAGCCCACTGAGGACACCAACGCGGCCGTGTGGAAGACGGACGTTGGCGTGACCTTCTGGAAATCGACGGAAGCAGACAGGGAACGCCGCCGGGCGGGGCACCGGGAGCTGCTGGCGGAACTGCTGCCGTTCGGCCCCGACGAGGCGTTCACGTTCGCCGACCTCGGCGCGGGCACCGGCGCCGCGTCCAGGACCGTCCTCGACCACTTCCCCCTGGCGCATGCCGTCCTTGCCGACTTCTCGCCGCAGATGATGGCCCAGGGCATGCTCGAGCTGGCCCCCTACCAGGGCCGCTACACCTATGTCGAGTTCGACCTGACACGGGCGGGCGACTGGCCCGCAGGCATTCCCGCGCCCGTGGACGCGGTGATCAGCTCCCTGGCAGTGCACCACCTGAACGACGGCCGTAAGCAGACCCTGTTCGCCGAGGTCCTGCGGCAGCTGGCGCCCGGCGGCTGGTTCCTTAACTACGATCCGGTCCAGCCCCCGGACGCGGTGGTCGAGGAGGCGTGGCTGCGCGCGGGCGACCGCCGGGACCCGTCCGCGGCGGACAAGCGCGCGCACCGGACCGCGGAGGAACAGTTCCGCTACGACAACCACGTCCGCTACATGGTCCCGCTCGACCAGCAGGTCGGCTACCTGCGCGAGGCCGGCTTCGAGGGCGTGGACGTGTACTGGAAGGAACTCGACTACGTCATCTACGGTGGTCGCGGGCCCCGTCGGCCGCTATAGCCTCCACGCCCCCGATGAACAGGCGCACCCCGAACTCGTAGTGCTGGTCCGGGTCGTCGCACGCGGTCATCGGCACCGCGCACTCCACTAGCCGGGGGTACTTGGCGGGCGGCAGCGACGCGAGCCCGACCTGCTTCTTCCGCTGGACTTCGATCCGTTCGTCATCCGTCAGCCACGCGGCACCCGGCTCGCTCATCACGAGCATGATCCCTGTCCACAGCGTGGACCGCGCTATCGCGCTCGCCATGTCCGGGTCGAACCCGGCGGCGCGCAGCAGTCCGAGCGTGACCTCGGCGGCGTTCGACCACGCCTCGCCCTGCTTCTCGCTGTGCAGCAGCACCTCCGAACCGGCTGGGTGTGCGCGCAGCACCCACAGCAGCGATTCGAGCAGTCCGCGAAGCTGCGCCGCCCACGGCACCGCACTGTCGACGTTCACGTCGATCTCGCTCCAGATGCGCTCGGCGAGCCCTTCAAGCAGCTCGTCCTTGCTGCGGAAATGCCAGTAGAGCGCCATCGGCGTGACGCCCAGGTCGGTGGCGAGCTTGCGGATGGTCAGCGCCTCAAGACCGTCGGCGTCAGCGAGCTGCAGCGCGCGGCCCACGACCACTGCCCTGGTCAGCCGGGTGCGCTCGGCGCCGGCCTGTTCTTCGAGGGCGGCGGATCGCCTAGAGGAAGTCACTTGACAACTATACGTCGTACAAGTAATCATCGGCAATGACGAGTTATACAACGTATAAGAACGTCATACAGGTACGACATACAGGTACGGCGTACGGGGATCCTCATGGAAGGACCGAAGCGGTGACGGCAAAGGGACGATGGTGGGCGCTGGCCGCGGTCAGCCTGGCCACTCTGATGACCTATCTCGACAACAACGTGATCAACGTCGCGATCCCGACGATCCAGCGAGACCTGCACCTGTCGGTGACAGGACTGGAGTGGATCGTCAGCAGCTACCTGCTTGTTCTCGCCGGACTGCTGCTCGTCGGCGGTCGGCTGGCCGACGTGTACGGCCGGCGCCGGGTGTTCCTGACCGGCCTGGCGATCTTCACGCTCTCGTCCCTTACCGCCGGGCTAGCCGGCAGCGGCGGGGTGCTGATCGGCGCGCGGGCGGTGCAGGGACTCGGCGCGGCGCTGCTCATGCCGGCCACGCTGGCGATCATCGGCCACGCGTTCACCGACGTCAGGGAGCGCACGGCGGCGATCTGCATCTGGAGCGCGATCGGTGCGCTCGGCCTCGCGCTCGGGCCCGTGGTCGGCGGCTTGATCAGCCAGCACATCCACTGGGGCTGGATCTTCCTCATCAACGTCCCGATCGGCGTGGTCACCTTCGCGATCGCCATCCCGTCGGTCGCCGAGTCGCGAGCGGACCTGGAGTCGCGCCGGCTCGACGTCCCCGGGCTCATCACCTCCGCGGTCGCGCTGACCTCGCTCACCTACGCGCTGATCGAAGGACACGACCGCGGCTGGACGTCAGGCCAGATCCTCGGTGCGTTCGGGCTCGCCGCGGCCGCCACGGCGGTGTTCCTGGCCATCGAGAGCCGTGTCAGGCAGCCCATGGTGCAGACGGCGGTGTTCCGCGCCCGTGAGCTCAGCGGCGGGACCGCCGTGATGATGATCTGGGCGTTCGGCGTGCTGGGAATCTACTTCTTCACCTCGCTCTACCTCCAGGGGATCCTCGGGTTCTCGCCGACCAAGGCCGGGCTCGCGTTCGTGCCGATGGCCCTGTTCGTGGTGCTGGCCTCCACGGTCGCGGCGCGCGTGACGTCGCTGATCGGCGGGCATCGCACGGTCGCGGCCGGAGTGCTGCTCATGGTCGTCGGCCTGCTGCTGTTCGCCCGGCTCGGCGCGGGCGCCTCGTTCGCCGCGCTGATCCCAGGGTTCGCGGTGTTCGGCATCGGCATCGGGCTGATGAACGTGCCGCTGACCACTGCCGTCCTGGACGGCCTGCCCGCGGAGCATGCTGGAATCGCTTCGGCCCTGCTCAACAACTCCCGCGAGGTGGCCGGCCTGCTCGGGATCACGGTGATCGGCGCGGTGCTGCGGGCGCAGCAGGGGATCTCGCTGCGCGCGGGCGCCTCGGCGCCGCAGGCGTTCCTCGACGGCTACCACGCCGGCCTGTGGGTCACGATCGGCCTGCTGGCCGCGGGCGTCGTGGTCAGCTATGTGTCACTTCGCCCGCGCCAGCGGCCAGAGCCCGGCGTCCTGGCCGTGCCTGGTGAGGAGATCGAGGCTGAAGGGGTTACCGCCAACGCGCCGTGACGGCGGTATCCCTGGCCTTCGCCTGGGGTGGCGGTTCGCCTGTAGGCCGGGTAACACGGGTGGTGGCTGCTACCGGTGCGGAGTGGGGGCAGTACGCTTCCGCCACGGGGATGTTGCCGGCTGTAATGCTGCGGCACAACCTAAGGAGGAGGGTCGTTGGCTGCGGCGGACGGGTTTGACGCGGTAGTGGTGGGGTCCGGGCCCAACGGCCTGATCGGCGCGATCATGCTGGCCGACGCGGGCCTCAAGGTCCTGCTGCTTGAAGGGGCCGAGGAGTTCGGCGGCGGGCTGCGCAGCGCGGCTCTCACCCTGGACGGGTTCACCCACGACATGTGCGCGACCGTACTGCCGATGGCGCGCGCGTCAGCCGCGTTCCGGAACCTCGACCTGCCGGTCGAGTGGGCGTTCCCGCAGGTGCAGGCGGCGCATCCGCTGGACGGCCAGGACGCCGTCCTCGTGCACAGGGACGTCGCGGAGACCGCCGCGGGCCTCGGTTCCGCCCGGGACGCGGCCGCCTGGCGGCAGAGCGTGGGCGCCACCGCGAGCGACGGATACGGACTGATCGACTCGCTGCTCTCGCCGCTGTCGGTGCCGCGTGCGCCGCTGCGGCTGGCAAGATACGGCGCGCTCGGCGCGCTGCCGGCGACGACGCTCGGCCGCATGCTGTTTACCGGGGAACGCGGGCGCGCGGTGCTGGCCGGGATGGCCGCGCACTCGATGGTGGACCTGCACGACCCGATAACCGGCGGCTACGGGCTGCTGCTCGCCGCCCTCGCCCACCAGGTCGGCTGGCCGGTGGTGCGCGGCGGCTCGGCGCGGCTGGCCGCCGCCCTCGTTGACAGGTTCGTCTCGCTCGGCGGCGTGGCGGAGACCGGACAGCAGGTCAAGGACCTGTCCGACCTGCCGCAGGCCCGCGTGATCCTGCTCGACCTGACGCCGGCGCAACTGCTCGCCGTCGCCGGTGACCGGCTGCCCGGCGGGTACGCCCGGCAGTTGCGCCGGTACAGGTACGGGCCAGGCGTGTTCAAGCTGGACTGGGCGCTGTCCGGGCCGGTGCCGTGGAAGGATCCCGCGGTGGCGCAGGCCGCCACCGTGCACCTGGGCGGCACGCTCGCGCAGATCGCCGCCGGTGAGGCAGAGGTTGCCGCGGGCCGGCATCCGGAACGGCCGTACGTCCTCACGGTCCAGCCCTGCGTGGCAGACCCGTCGCGGGCGCCCGCGGGCCGGCACGTGCTATGGGCCTACTGCCACGTGCCGAACAGCTCGACCGTGGACATGACCACGGCGATCGAGGACCAGATCGAGCGGTTCGCGCCGGGCTTCAGGGACGTCATCCTGGCGCGGGCCGTGCACGACACCGTCGCCATGCAGCAGCATGACCCGAACATCATCGGCGGCGACATAGCCGGCGGCCACTCGGGCTTCGTGCAGTTCGTGAAGCGCCCGACGCTATCGCTGCACCCGTGGGCGACCCCGCTGTCGGGGGTGTACCTGTGCTCGGCGAGCACACCGCCCGGCGCCGCGGTGCACGGCATGGGCGGCTACCACGCCGCCCGGCTGGCACTGAGTCGCCTTCGTTGACATTGGCACCGCGAGTCACCACGGGTACGTTCGGCGTATGTCTTTTGATTTCTCCCTCGCGCCGCGTGTCGAGGAGTGGCGGGACCGGATCACCCGGTTCGTCGACGACGTGGTGATCCCGCGTGAGCAGCAGGCGTTCACCGACGGGGTGGACGACGCGCTGCGGATGGAACTGCAGCGGGAGGCGCGGGCCGCCGGATTGTGGGCGCCGCAGGCGCCGGCGCAGGTCGGCGGTGGCGGCTTCGCGTTCGACGAGGCCGCGGTGCTGCTCGAAGAGGCGGGCCGCAGCCTGCTCGGGCCGCTGGCGCTGAACTGCTCGTCGCCCGACGAGGGCAACATCCACCTGCTGCACATGATCGGCTCGCCGGCCCAGCGGGAGAAATACCTGCTGCCGCTGGTGGCCGGCGAGGTCAGGTCGTGCTTCGCGATGACCGAGCCGCCGCCTGGGGCCGGGTCCGATCCCGGGGCATTGCGGACGTTGGCGGCGAAGGCGCCAGGCGGCTGGATCATCTCCGGGGACAAGCACCTGATCACGGGCGCGCTGGGCGCCACGTTCGCGATCGTGATGGCAGCCAACGCGGACGGCAGCGGGGCCACCATGTTCCTCGTCGACGCGGACAACCCGGGGTTCCTCATCAAGGGGCACGCCCGCACGATCGACTCGACGGCGGTCGGGGGGCACTGCCAGGTTCGCTTCGAGGACGCTTTCGTGCCGGACGACGCGGTGCTCGGAGAGCCAGGCGAGGGGTTCAGGTACGCGCAGGTGCGACTGGCGCCTGCCCGGCTCACGCACTGCATGCGCTGGCTCGGCGCGGCCCGGCGGGCGCATGAGATCGCGCTGGCCAGAAGCGTGACGCGGTCGGTGTTCGGCGCCGCGCTCGCCGACCACGGCATGGCCCAGCAGATGATCGCCGACAACGAGATCGAGCTGGCGGCGGCCCGCGCGCTGCTCTGGCAGGTCGCGTGGCAGGTCGCGCGGGGCGACAAGTCCACCGAGTCCTCGTCACGGGCGAAGGTGTTCATCAGCGAGGCGGTGGGCCGGATCGTGGACCGCTCCGTACAGCTGTGCGGCGGGCTCGGCACCTCCGAGGAGATGGTGGTCGGGCGGATC
This sequence comes from Trebonia sp., assembly GCF_049794275.1. Taxonomy (NCBI): domain Bacteria; kingdom Bacillati; phylum Actinomycetota; class Actinomycetes; order Streptosporangiales; family Treboniaceae; genus Trebonia; species Trebonia sp. The sequence continues at coordinate 7,314 of NZ_JBARCR010000637.1, read as the reverse complement.
TACGCCGACGTGCGCGCCTTCCGCATCTACGACGGGGCGTCCGAGGTGCATCGCATGTCGATCGCGAAGCGGGCGGCGCGCCGGGCACGCGGCGATGGCTGACGACCTGCCCGGGCTGCCCGCGGCGCCGGTCGAACGGTGGCTGCGCGAGGCGCTGCCCGAGCTGTTCGACGGCGGCCCGTGGCGCACGGAGCTGATCTCCGGCGGGCTGTCCAACATCACCTACCGGCTATGGCTGCCCGGCGGGACGGTCATCCTGCGGCGGCCGCCCCTCGCCCACGTGCTGCCGCGGGCGCACGACATGGCGCGGGAGTACCGGGTGCTGCGGGCGCTGTTCGGGACACCGGTGCCGGTGCCCGAGCCGCTGGCGCTCTGCTCGGACCCGGACGTCCTCGGCGTCACGTTTTACGTGATGCGCGACGTGCCGGGCTCGGTACTGCGGACCCGGGCGGACACCGAACCGCTGTCGCCCGCCGTGCGAGGCGAGCTGGCTGCTTCGCTGATCGCCGTGCTCGCCGATCTGCACGACGTTTCGCCGGACGCCGTCGGCCTCGGAGACTACGGGCGGCGCAGCGGCTACTGCGTCAGGCAGATCAAAACCTGGGGCGCGCAGTGGGAGCGGTCGAGGACGCGGGACCTGCCGGATATGGACACGCTGCTGGCCCGGCTGGCGGAACTGGCACCAGAAGACAGCGCCTGTACGATCGTGCATGGGGACTTCCGCCTGGACAACACGGTCGTTTCGCTGCCGCCGGACGAGCCGCCACGGGTCGTCGCGGTGCTCGACTGGGAACTGTCTACGCTCGGCGACCCGATCGCCGACCTCGCCACCACGCTGTCGTACTGGCACGATCCGGGAGACGTGGAGCGGGGGGAGATCCCCGTCTCCGCCGGGCTGACCGACCACCCGGGGTTCCCGACCGCCGAGTCGCTCGCCGCCACGTACGCCGCGCGGACCGGGCGGGACTTGGGGAACCTGTCGTTCTACCTGGGCCTGGCGTGGATGAAGCTGGCCGTCATCTGCGAAGGCGTGCATGCCCGTTACCTCGGCGGGCAGACCCTTGGCGAGGGCTACGCGAAGGTCGGCCCGGCCGTGCCGCTGCTGGCCGCCCGCGGCCTGCGCGCGCTGGGATGCGCCGATTGAGGCTCAGTTCTGGCCGTTGCCGTTGCCGTTGCCGTTCCCGTTGCCGTTGTTTCCTGTGGGATGGCCGCTAGGATTCCCGCCCTGACCCGGCGTGCCTCCGTTGCCCTTGCCGTTGTCGGTGGCGGTGGGCTGGGCGCTGTCGCTGGCGGTGGGCTGGCCGTCGCCGTTTCCCTGGCTGTCGCTGGTGTGCGTCGGCTTGGGGTTGGCGCTCGGCTTCCCGGTGCGAGACTCTTGGCTCGGACCAGAGCTGCCCGGGGCTGACTGGCTTCCTGTAGCGCCGGGACCGGGTGTGACGTCCGCGCTGGGCCGCGGAACGCGCATAGCTGGCGACGGGGCGGGTGCGTTAATTGCCTGGTGCGCCAGCCGCTGCAGCGGAGCCGGAAGCGCACCCGCCTCAGCCGTCCCGCAAAGCGTGACGAGCCCGACGAGCACCAACGCTACGGCTAGCACCGGGAGCCGCCGCGGGCCCCGCCGCCGCGCCGGTTCGGGCTCTGGCAGGGCGGCAAGGAACGCGGTCACCGCCGCTGTCTCTCCGGCCAGCTCGCGTTCGGTAGCCGGGCCGGCCGCCGCCGTGAGGACCAGTTCCAGGGTTCGCTCGCTGGCCGGTTCATGGCGGCCCAGGTGCCGTCTGGCCAGCAAGAGTTCGGCGGTCGCCTCATCAGGGGACAGCCGATTACGCTTGCGAGCAGGGGACCACATCTCAGCCAGGGAAGCGGCAAACACCCTCATAGCGTTACGCCTCCCCGGCCTGGCGAGGTAACGGTGGCGCCGGCCACGCGCTCGCGGAGCGTGCGCAGGCCGCGGTGCGCCGCGACCCGGACCGCGCCCGGGCTCTTTCCGACGATCTGTGCCACCGCGCTCGCGTCCAGGCCGACCACGACGCGGAGCACGATGATTTCGGCCTGGTCGCGGGGCAGGGTCGCGATCAGGGCCAGCGCCGTTTCGGTCGAGATGTATTCCAGCGCCGCGGTTACGGTGTCGTCGGCCGCCGGGTAGTCCAGCAGTTCCCCGTCGCCGGTGGGAGACACAGGGCGCCTCGCCTCGTAGCGATGTCGGTCGATCATCTTCCTGCGGGCCATCGTGAACAGCCAGCCGCGAAATTCGTGTTCGCCGCCGCGGAACGACCCGATCCGCCGCGCGACCTCCAGCCACACCTCGGCCGCCACATCCTCGGCCGCGTCCCCTGTCGACACCCACAGGTAGCGCAGCAGCGGGGGGTGGGTGTCTCGCCACAATCTCGCGAATGCGGATGCGTCCCCGGCGGCTGCACGACGCAGCACTTCCGGAAAATCCCCGACCAGCACGAAACGACCATAAAGCACTCATGTCATTGTGTTCTCGCGAACGCAGAAAGTAGCTATGTGCAGCTCAGTAACACGAGTACGGGCGGTCGCGGTCTACCACTACATGCCAGGCTAACGGGGCGGTGCAGGAAGGGACGGAGGCTCGTGGACGACGGGCCTGGCCACCGCGAATGAGGCACCCCGCCCGGTTACGAATAACCGGACGGGGATAGGGCCTTGCGGCTACCAGTGGTCGTGGTGGAGGACTTCGTTGAAGGGGCGGCGGTTCGGCTTGACGATGGGGCGCAGCGGACGGTCCGCGGGGTAGCCGGCGCCGATCAGGTAGGCGACGTCGTGGTCGGCTGGCACGCCGAGGATCGCGCGCGCGGCCTCCTGATCGCCCACCGAGGAGTGGCCGGTGCCGACGCCGAGGTCGGCCGCGGCGACCATCATGGCGTACGTGGCCTGGCCTAGGTCGTACTGGTCGATGACCCGCATGCGCTCGTCGTCGGGCTGCGGGATGACCAGCGCGAAGGCGGCGGCAGCCCCGGCGATGTGGCCGGCGCCACGCCAGACGGTGGACAGCTCCTTCAGCTGCTCGCGATCGGTCACGAGGACGAAGTCCCAGTGCTGCCGGTTGCTCGCTGACGGCGCCCGCCAGCCCGCCTCGGCAATCCGCTCGAGGTCGGCGTCAGGGATCGGGTCCGGCCGGTAGCTGCGAACATTGCGCCGGGCGCGGATGGCATCCCAGGTTTCCATGAATCGATTCCCTTCGGTTGTCCTGTGCTCATGATCTCCTTTTGTGCTCTGACCACGGATACGGCCCCCGGCGGAATGCCGGGGCAAGGTCGCGACCAGCAGCGCAGCCGTCTAACCAGCACCGTCGGCCGGCTGAGCGGCGCTGATAGAGGGCTGGGGCCAGCAACGAGCGCGCCGGCGCAAATTCGGGTGAATCTAACAGCGACAGCGTGACGGCGGGGGTACATGATGGTCATCGGGCCACCGGCGACAGGAGCCTTTAGCTGCGCTGCCCGGCGCCCGTGCCAGGCGGAGTAACCACGAGAGGCAGGAAACGACATATGACGCAGCGAAGCCTTGAGGATCTGCTGCAGACAGCCAATCCCGTTGAGCTGCTGCGCAGCTCCCAGGAGGGAGCCTACGTTTACCCGGTAGTCCCGACAGAGTTCTCCAACTGGAAGAACGAGCAGCTCGCGTGGGCGAACACGTGTGTGCTGTTCGACCAGTCGCACCACATGGCGAACGTCTACATCAAGGGTCCTGACGCGCTCAAGCTGATCTCCCACCTGGGCATCAACACGTTCAAGAACTTCCCGACGAACATGGCCAAGCAGTTCGTGCCGACTACCTACGACGGGCACGTGATCGGCGACGGGATCCTGTTCCACCTCGACGAGGACGAGTACGAGTTCGTCGGCCGGGTGCCGACCGTGAACTGGATCCAGTTCCACGTGGAGACCGGCGACTGGGACGTCGAGCTGGTCCGGGACGACCGCTCGCCGTCGCGCCCGATGGGCAAGGCCGTCACCCGGACGCAGTACCGGTTCCAGATCCAGGGACCGAACGCCTGGCAGGTGATCGAGAAGCTGAACGGCGGCCCGTTCCCGGACATCAAGTTCTTCCGCACGGACTACATCAACATCAACGGCCGCCGGGTCCGCGCGCTGCGGCACGGCATGTCCGGCCAGCCGGGCCTGGAGGTCTTCGGCCCGTACGATGAGTACTTCGAGATCCGCGACGCGATCCTGGAGGCCGGCAATGAGTTCGGCATCGAGCCGGTCGGCTCCCGCGCCTACGCGTCGAACACCGTGGAGTCCGGCTGGATCCCCTCGCCGCTGCCGGCCATCTACACCGGCGACCAGCTCAAGCCCTACCGCGAGTGGCTGCCTGCGCTGGGTTACGAAGGTTTCGCAGGGTCCATCGGCGGCAGCTTCGTCTCGGACAACATCGACGACTACTACCTCACGCCCTACGAGCTCGGCTACGGCCACATGGTGCGGTTCGACCATGACTTCATCGGCCGCGAGGCCCTGGAAGCCCTGGACAAGCCGTCGCAGCGCCGCAAGGTGACCCTCGCCTGGAACGGCGAGGACGCGGGCAGGATCGCCGCCTCGCTGTTCACCGACGAGATCCCGTACAAGGGCCTCGACGTGCCGATCTCGAACTATGCCGCGTCGAACTACGACTCTGTGCTGCTTAACGGCAACGTCGTGGGCCTGTCGCTGTTCAGCGGTTACAGCCACAACGAGCGCAAAGAACTCTCGCTTGCCGTCATCGACCCGGACATCGAGGTGGGCACCGAAGTGACCCTGGTCTGGGGTGAGCCGGGCGGCGGCTCGCTGAAGGCGTCAGTGGAGCGGCCGCACCGCCAGATGGAGGTCCGCGCCACGGTTGCCCCGGTCCCGTACTCGCAGGAGGCCCGCGAGCACTACCACGAAGGCTGGCGCAGCCACCTGGCTTAGGAAGCCTAAGCAGCTGTTCGTCAGGCAGTGCGCGTCAGCCCACGGCCTGACGAACCTTGCGCCGCTTGGCGTGCTTCCACGCCCGCAGGGCCTTCGCCTCGCAGGCGGCCGCGTCGTCCGCCGCCCGCTCGCTCAGCAGCCCGAACGTGAACGCGTTCTCCCCCGCCAGGTGTGCCCGCACGCCGATCTCGCGGGCCGCAGCGCGCGCGTTCACGGCGTCGTGATGATCGCCGAGGGCCGACTGGACGGCCTTCATGCGCCGCGTGAACCGGTGCGTCTTCTTGCCAAGCGCGGGCTGCGCGGCCTCGGCCGCGTACCTGGCGCGCTTCGCCGCCTTCCGCGTCTCGTGCAGGGCGGTGTCCCGTCCCGCGCCTGGCGCTATCCGCTGTGCCTCGTGTATGCGGCGCCGGGTCCGCCGGTAGGTTCGCCCGATCGCTCGCGGCAGCACCTTGTCCGCTGGCTTCGCGGCCGCCGCGGTCACCGGCGGGTCGGCGAGCAGCCGGTCAAGTTCGGCGACCAGCGTGTAGTAGCGGGCCGAGTTCAGGACTTCGAGCAGCGCCTCCCGCGCGCCGGCCTCACGAGGGGCGTAGTGGGCCCGCACCCGCGCCTGGGCGGGGCCGAGCACCTGCTCCGCGGGCAGGCTGGCCAGCCTGGTCAGCAGGTACGCGCTGAGAACCTCGTTGTCACGCACCTCGCCAAGCACCTCGCCGAGCCACTTCAGCTCGGCGCGCAGGTGCTGTGTCGCGGACTTGGGCAGGATCGCCGGATAGGCCTGCAGCGTGCTGCGCAGCCGCCGGGCGGCCACGCGCATCTGGTGAACGGAGTCCGGGGCGTTCTCGCGGACGAGCGGGTCGAGCGCCCTGAGCCTGGCGGCCTGCGTGCCGACGTAAGCCATCACCACGTCGCCAGCCGCAGAACGGCGGGTGAACCGGCGCCCAGCGCGGGCCGGGGCCGATGACCCCGGCGCCCGCCCGGTCTGGCGGCGGTCAGGCGACGCCAACGCCACGGCCGAGCCGTTCGCTTGTGCCTGTGCCCTCTCCGGGGTGGTCTGTGTAGTCATTCGATGCGCCCTACCCAGGGTTCGCGGCGACTCACCTCCCGACGCCGTTTCTCTCTCCCGGCCCCGGGTAACCACGCTCTGACAGGAGGTTCCAGTGACGAGGTTCGCGAGCCCCGCAGACCGCGGGGATGAGCGGGGTGGGCAGGACGAGCAGGACGAGCGCGACAAGGCGTCTCAGGATCCGCGACAGGAGTCCGTCGCGCAGCGCGCCGACCGCAACGTCGCCGAACTGGTCCAGGAGCTGCGCGTGGTAGGCCTCGGCGTGCAGGTGCTGTTCGGGTTCCTGCTGTCCCTTCCGTTCACGATGCGGTTCACGAAGCTGGACGGTGCCCAGCGCGGCGTCTACCTGACCAGCCTGGTGCTCGCCGCCGTCGCCACCACACTGCTAATCGGGCCGGTCGCTTACCACCGGCTGGTCTTCCGCCAGGGCATGAAGGAGCAGTTGGTCCGGTTCGCCAACACGCTGGCCATCCTCGGCCTAGCCGCGGTGGGCGGCGCAGTGCTGATGGCGGTGCTGCTCGTCACGGATTTCGTCGCCGGCGCGGTCGCTGCGGGCGTGATCACCGCGGTGCTGGCCTGCATGCTGGTCGTCTTGTGGTTCGTAGTGCCGCTGACGCAGCGCAGGGAGCGGCGGTGACCGGTGCGCGACGGCGCGACGGATCACGAGGGCCTGCGCCGCGAGCACGAGCGCGACGACGCTGGCCGCGACGAGCCCGTCGGCCCAGAAGTGATTGCCGGTGGCCACCACGACGAACACAGTGATGGCCGGGTGCAGCAGGACCAGCCAGCGCCACCGGCTCGTGCTGCGCGTGATCACGGCCCAGGCCACGAGCACCGCCCACGCGACGTGCACCGACGGCATCGCGGACAGTTGGTCCGCACCCGCGGTGGAGCCGAGCGCCACGTAAACGGACTGCCCGTACCGCGCCGCCAGGTCCACGAAACCGAGCGACGTGAGCATCCGCGGGGGCGCGACCGGTACCAGCGAGATGAGCAGGCAGATCGCCGTGCTGGCGGCCACCGCGTTGCGCACGGCCGGGTAGCCGTCGCGGTGCCTGACGAACAGCCAGACCAGCATCGCGATGAGCATTCCGAAGTGCATCGTCGCGTAGTACAGGTTCGCGACCTGGGATAGCAGCGCATGCGGCAGCAGTAGCCGCTGTACCGTCAGCTCGCTGGGCAGCCGCAGCGTGCGCTCCGCGTGCCACACCCACCAGGCGTGGGCGATCGCGCCCCGGTACCCGCCGGACGAGAGGTTCCCGGCGAGCTGCCACAGCGCGTAGAGCGCCACCACGATCCCTGCTTCGCGCGCGAACGGGCCCGTCCGCGCAGCCCACCGGCCCGCGC
>NZ_JBARCR010000636.1:0-1883 GCF_049794275.1 Trebonia sp. | reverse complement strand
CCGCCGGGCTCGAGCACCGGCGTGTCGTAGGGCTTGACATGGTCGCCCGCCTCGATGGACGGCGGCCGCAGCCGGATCGCCCTGGCGATCTCACCGCGCACGCTCCGGCCGACGGCCCGTCCGCCGGCATCCTCGCCCTCCTCGCCGTCCTCCCGCTCAGGGCTCGGGTAGCCGAACAGCTCGCTCAGCTCACGCAGCCGGGCCGGCACGTTCCGCACCGGCGTGCCAGTGAGTACGAGCAGCCCGAAGCAGGCCACCAGGCCGAGCAGCGGCGTCGCCACCCATGGGGTGAGCCCGGCCACCAGCGGCGCGGAGACCGCGTAGCCGATAAGCCCGCCCGCTCCCCTGATCGCCGGTGCGCCGTGCGAAGGATTCGGCGTGCCCTTGGCGATACTGAACAGCCCGAGCACGCCGATGAGCAGGGCCACCCAGCCGATCACCACGCGCGGGGTCTCCGCGTTCAGCTCCGGGTGACGCATGAACCGCCAGCCGAGCAGCGCGAGCAGCACCGGGACCACGAACGCGCCATCGCCGAGGAAGCCGCTGGTCAGGTCGTAGACCAGCCGTCCCGCGGGATTGCCCATCCGCAGCCAGACCCCGGCCGCGAATACGATCGCCAGCCCGAGGCACAGCAGCCCGATCCCGTCCCGCTGGTGGTCCGGATGCAGGTCCCGCGCGCTGCGCCCGGCACGTCGCACCGCGAATCCGACCGTGCCCGCGATCAGCATCCAGCCTGCCGACAGGGTGCGGAACACCCACCGGGCGAGGATGACTACCGGGTCCTTGGTCGGCTTGGGCTTCCGCCGCTGAGCGCTCCGCTTTCGAGGAGCGCTCCGCTTTTGCGGAGTGCTCCGCTTTCGGCCTCCGCCCCGTCCGCCGCCGGACCGCGACGACCCGCCCGCCCGGGAGCGCCCGGTTCCCGATGCCGAACCGCGCCCGCTTCCTGAGCCGCTGCCGCGGCCGGAACTCCCGCTCCCCCGCGAGCCGCTTCCTCCGCTCCCGCTGCCCCTTTTCGGCGCGGGGCGCCCGCCGCCAGGCGGCACGTTCGGCAGGATGACCTCGACCGGCTCATCGTTGTAGAACTCGTCGCGATCAGCGCCTGCCCGCCCGCTTCGCGAACGAGCCGAGCTCCTGGACGCACGGGTAGCCATGATTACAAACGTAGCGAGCACCTGGCCCTTGTTGAAGCATCCGGCCCGGCGTGTCGCCCGCTAGGGAGCGACGCGGTAGTGGTAACGGTGGGAGTAGCGGAAGCCGCAGCGTTCGTAGAGGGTTCTCGCCGGGATGTTGTCGGTCTCGACTTGGAGGAAGACCTGGCGGGCGCCGCGCGCTGCTGCCTCCGCGCAGATCGCGCGCGTCAGCGCCATGCCGAGTCCGGCGCGCCGTCGCGCCTGTGTCACCTCGACGGCCGTGATCCCCGCCCAGCCGTCCGCGATCGACAGCCTGCCGATGGCGAGCACCTCACCGGCGTCGCCGCGGATGCTGGCGAACGCCTGCGCCGGAGCGGACATCAGGACGGTGCGCAGGACCGGCGGCTGCCGGTCCTGGCCACGGTAGTGATACGTAGCCAGCCAGTGGTCGTCGGGCTCGGCGTCGACGCGGAACTCTCCGCTCGCCGGCGAGTCGCCGGCGGGCGCCACCGCGGCCAGGTCGGCCACCATGACGAAGGCGGGACCTGGACGAGTCAGCCAGGTCCGTTCGGACAAATGATTGTCAAGCTGATGGCAGGGCGAGTCACCGTCCAGCGGCAGCGGGATGACGATCATCGGCGGCAGGGCGCGGGCGCGGTACCAGCGGGTGACGGCGGCGAGCGCGTCGTCGAGCGGCACGCCCGGGTCGCCGAGCGGCAGCACCGAGTTGGCGCGGCCGGTGAAGCCGCCGGC
>NZ_JBARCR010000635.1:0-11291 GCF_049794275.1 Trebonia sp. | reverse complement strand
GTTCGCGATCGCGGCCGCGGAGAGTACCGCCGCGGCGGCGGTACGGCGCACCGCGCTGATCGCCGAGGCGCACGACGAGGTGCCCGTCGCGCGGGTCTGCGACCTGCCGACCATTGTCAGCACGCTGCGCGGCAAGGTCGAGTTCGAGGTCAGCGAGGAGGGTCGCGAGGAGGAGATCCTCGGGCACCTGCTGCGGCGCGCGATCGCGGACACGTTCCGTGCGCGGCTCGGCGGCGCCGACCTTACCGGCCTCCTGAACAAGTTCGCAGACGGCGGCACCATCGAGTCCGGCGAGCTCGTCTCGGCCAGCGAACTGCTGCGCCGGACCGGCGAGGTCCCCGGCCTGGCGAAGATCATGGCGCGGCTTGGCATGGAGGGCCGCGAGTCTTTCGGCGAGGCGGCCGCGGCCATCGAGTTCACCCTCGAGGGCCTGTACCTGCTGCGTCGCCTCTCCAAGGACAGCGCCGACGGCATCTCCATCTACGGGCAATAGGCGATCAATGATCCCGAACGTAGGCGGCTGACTCCGTGAGGCACATGGCTCGCGGGTAGGACTAGGTGGGCAAGGAGCTGCGCGATGGCTAACTACCGGTACGGGGAATACGACGGCGGCCCTGATCCGCTGGCGACGCCGTATGACGTCCGCGGCGCGCTCGACGACATGGGCGACGACATCCTGGGGGGCGGCACCCCGGCGGAAGCGCTGCGGGACCTGCTCAGGCGCGGCTGGCAGAACCGCCGCGGCCTGGACGACCTGCTGCGCAGGGTCAGGGAGCGGTCCCGCGAGCTGCGCAGCCGCGGACGGCTCGATGGCATGCTCGAGCAGGCCCGCGCGCTGCTCGACACGGCGATCGGGCAAGAGCGCGCTGAGCTGTTCCCCGATCCGAGCGACGACGCGCGGCTCCGCGAGGCCGACCTGGACGCGCTGCCCGACGACACCTCGCGCGCGATCAGGCAGCTCGCCGACTACGACTGGCGGTCGCAGGCGGCGCGGGAGACGTTCGACAAGCTCCGCGACCTGCTGCGCAGGGAGGTGCTCGACAGCCAGTTCCGCGGCATGAAGGAGGCGCTGGAGAACCCGGATCCCGCGGCCATGCAGCGGGTGAAGGACATGCTCGCCGACCTGCGGACGATGCTGGACGCGGATACCCGCGGAGAGCACACCCAGGAGGACTTCGAGCGCTTCATGGCGGAATACGCCGATATGTTCCCCGAGAATCCGCAGAACCTCGAGGAGCTCGTGGATTCCCTGGTCCGGCGGATGATGGCTGCTGAGCGGCTGCTCAACTCGCTGTCCGACGAGCAGCGCGAGGAGCTGGCTAACCTTATGGCGCAGGCGCTGGAGGACGCGGGCCTGGCGGCGGAGATGGCGGCCCTCGGCGACGCGTTGCGGGCGCGCCGGCCGGAGCTTGGCGCTCCGCAGCGCGGCGTGCGGATGTCCGGCGAGGACCCGCTCGGGCTGGGCGACGCGACCAGCGCCGTCTCCGACCTGGCCGACCTCGCCGAACTGGAGAGCGCCCTCGGCCAGGACTACGCGGGGGCCAACCTCGATGACGTCGACGAGGAGGCGGTGCGGCGGGCGTTCGGCAGGCAGGCGGTGGACGACCTCGAGGCGCTGCGCCGGATCGAGCGCGAGCTGCAACGGCAGGGTTACCTGACCAACAACGGGGGCAACCTCGAGCTCACCCCGAAGGCGGTGCGCCGCATCGGCGACACCGCGCTCCGCCGGGTGTTCGCCGGGCTGGAGAACGGCACGCGGTCTGGCGACCACGACCTGCACGACGCGGGGCAGGCGGGCGACCTGACCGGGGCGACGCGGGAGTGGGAGTTCGGTGACGAGCAGCCGATCGACGTCCCGCGGACAGTCCGGAGCGCCCTGCTGCGCAGTATTGGCCAGGGGGGACTGCCCCCCGCAACCCCCCGAGGGGCCGCGGAAGGCCGCAGGGGCCGGGTCAAGCTCTCGCCGCGAGACTTCCAGGTCGCGGAGACCGAGCGGCGCAACTCCGCCGCGGTGTCGCTGCTCGTTGACCTGTCCTACTCGATGGCGCTGCGCGGCACGTGGGCCGCGGCCAAGCAGACGGCGCTCGCGCTGCACGCGCTGCTGCGCAGCAAGTACCCCCAGGACGCCATCCAGGTGGTGGGGTTCTCCAACTACGCGCGGGAGCTGCGCGAGACCGAACTGGCTGGCCTCGGCTGGGACATGGTGCAGGGCACCAACCTGCACCACGCCCTGATGCTGGCCGGCCGCCACCTGGACCGGCACCCCGAGCACGAGCCGGTCGTGCTGATCGTCACCGACGGCGAGCCGACCGCGCACCTGCAGCGGGACGGCAGGCCGTGGTTCGACTGGCCGCCGGCGCCGGAGACGCTCGAGCTGACGCTGGCCGAGGTGGACAAGATGACTAGGCGGCACGCGGCCCTGAACATCTTCATGCTGGCCGAGGACGATAGGCTGAGCGCATTCGTGGACAATGTAGCCAGGAGAAACGGCGGCCGCGTGCTGCGGGCCGCTCCGGAACATCTCGGCGAATATGTCGTAAACGACTTCCTTCGTACCCGCGGGGCAAGGCGTCAGCGGTAGATTTGCGGCTACAGAACAGAGAATTAGAGAGCTGAGTACCTAATTAGGAGGACGACGTAGTGAGTTCCCCGACTGGATCCGGCTCCTCCGGCCGGACGGCGACCGCGATCATCGCGGCCGTCATCGCGCTCGTATTCATCGTTGCAGGCATCATTTACATTGCGGTGCCCGCGAGCTCCCTCCCCGGCTTCATGGGCCACGTCGCCGGCTCGACCGGGCACCACCCGCTGCGCGCGGCTGGCTGCCTGATTGTCGGCGTGGTCTTCGCGGTCCTGGCCTGGTTCGCCTTGAAGTACAAGGGCAAGGCGGTCACCCCGGCTGGTTCCTCCCCCAAGGAGCCCGCGGCCAACTAGCCCGGCGCCCGGGCCGCGGCAGCGACCGCCGCCGGCGCCCGGGATCTGGTGCCCAGCTTGGCCAGGTCCCGGGCTGCCGTGCGCTCTAAGATCACTTCATGTCCTTTACCGACCACGTCGCAGGCGTGGCTGCACGTCGTCGCGGCGATCTTCACGATCGGCCCGGGAACCGCGGCAATTATGTCCACATCGCGATATATCCGGAAACGTAATACTGTCGCGGTCGGTTATCTTTACCGGATCACAAGAATTTACGTACTCGCGTCGCTGCTGACGCTGATGCTTGGCTTGATCATCACGCAGTTGCTGCACCTTTTCAGCGAGCCGTGGATCTCCACGGTTTGCTGATGTGTGGAACGGCGGCTAGCCGAGCGCCTGCCGCAGGTCGTCGAGCAGGTCACTGGCGTCCTCGATGCCGACGGACAGCCGGATCAGGTCGGCGGGCACCTCAAGCGGCGAGCCGGACGCGGACGCGTGCGTCATCCTGGCCGGCTGCTCGATCAGCGACTCGACGCCGCCGAGCGACTCCCCGAGGATGAACACCCTGGTGCGGCCGCAGACCTCGGCGGCCGCGCGCTCGCCCGCGGCCACGCGGAACGACACCATCCCGCCGAAGTCGCGCATCTGGGCCTTCGCGAGCTCGTGCCCTGGATGCCCGGACAGCCCCGGGTAGAACACCTCGCTGACCGCGGGGTGCCCGGTCAGCATCTCGGCGACCCGGGCGGCGTTGGCGCAGTGCCGGTCCATCCGGACCGCCAGGGTCTTCACGCCGCGCAGCGTGAGCCAGGCGTCGAACGGGCCGGCCACGCCGCCGGTGGCGTTCTGGTTGAACGCGAGGTCCGCCGTGTGCGCCGCGTCCTTGACGATCAGCGCACCGCCAACGACGTCGGAGTGGCCGCCGATGTACTTGGTGGTGCTGTGCACCACGACGTCCGCGCCCAGGTCGAGCGGCCGCTGCAGGTACGGCGAGGCGAACGTGTTGTCGGTGACGAGCAGCGCACCGTGCCCGTGGGCCACCTCGCCGAGCGCCCGGATGTCGATGATCGACAGCAGCGGGTTGGTGGGAGTCTCGGCCCAGATGAGCTTGGGTTTCCTGTTCGCCGCGGCTCGGTCGACGGCCTGGAGATCATCTTGCCGAACGGTCTCGTAGCTCACGCCCCACCGGCTCAGCACCTTGTCGAACAGGCGGAACGTGCCGCCGTAGGCGTCCGCGGGGATGAGGACGTGGTCGCCGGGGCGGCACAGGGTGCGCAGCAGGCAGTCCTCGGCGGCCATGCCCGACGCGAACGCGAACGCCGCCGCGCCGTTCTCCAGCGCGGCGAGGCACTCCTCGAGGGCCTTCCTGGTCGGGTTGCCGCTGCGCGAGTACTCGTAGCCGCCGCGGGTGCCGCCGACCCCGTCCTGCTTGTAGGTGGAGGTCTGGTAGATAGGCGGGACCACGGCGCCGGTCAGCGGGTCGGGGTCCTGGCCGGCGTGGATGGCCTGGGTTTCGAACTTCATTGTTCCGTCCCGGGGTATGGGGTGCTCGCGTAGAAGGCGAGCAGGTCCTGGCGGGTGAGCACGGCGGCGGGCTTGCCGTCGACGTGCACGAGCGCGGCGCCCGCGGTCTGGAGCGCCTTCGCGGCGCGGCTGACCGGCTCGCCCTGGCCGACGACGGGCAGTGGCGGCACCATGTGGTCCTTGACCGGATCGTCGGGTTTCGCGTGGCCGGCCACCAGGGCGTCGAGCAGGTCGCGCTCGGCGACCGCCCCGGCGACCTCGGCGGCCATCAGCGGGGGTTCCTGGCCGACGACGGGCAGCTGCGAGACGTCGTACTCGCGCAGCAGGGCGATCGCCTGAGCCACGGTCTCTTCCGGATGGATGTGGACGAGCGCGGGCATCGTGCCATTGTCCCTGGCAGCCAGCAGGTCCGCGACGGTGGGCTCGGCCGTCTGGGCGCGCAGGAAGCCGTAGTCGGCCATCCAGTCGTCGTTGAAGATCTTCGACAGGTAGCCGCGGCCGCCGTCCGGGAGGATGACGACGATGACATCGTCGGGCTGCGCCGCTGCCGCGACCTTGAGGGCGGCGGCGACGGCGAGCCCGCCCGAGCCGCCGACGAGCAGCGCCTCCTCGCGGGCCAGCCGCCGGGTCATGAGGAACGAGTCGGCGTCGCTCACCGCGATCACCTCGTCGGCGATGTCCCTGTCGTAGGTGGCCGGCCAGATGTCCTCGCCGACGCCTTCCACAAGGTAGGGGCGGCCGCCTCCGCCGGAGTACACCGAGCCCTCCGGGTCCGCGCCGATGACCCGCACCTTGTTGCCCGACTTGTCCTTCAGGTAGCGGCCGGTGCCGGAGATCGTGCCGCCGGTGCCGATGCCGACCACGAGGTGGGTTATCTTCCCCTCCGTCTGGTCCCAGATCTCCGGGCCGGTGGAGTGGTAGTGCGCGGCCGGGTTGTCGGGGTTGGCGTACTGGTCGGGCTGCCACGCGCCCGGTGTCTCCCTGGCGAGCCGCCGGGCCACGCTGTAATAGGAGTCCGGGTGATCGGGCGACACCGTGCTCGGGCAGACGACGACGTCGGCGCCGTAGGCGCGCAGCACGCTGATCTTGTCCTGCGCCACCTTGTCCGGGCATACGAACACGCACTTGTAACCGCGGTTGTTCGCGACGATCGCCAGTCCCACTCCCGTGTTGCCTGACGTCGGCTCGATGATCGTGCCGCCCGCGGCGATCTTGCCCTGGCGTTCCGCGGACTCGATCATCCGCAGCGCGATCCTGTCCTTCACCGAGCCGCCAGGGTTCAGGTACTCCACCTTGACGAGAACGTTTCTTGTCGCCGCGATGCCGCGCGTCACCGACTGCAGCCGAACCAGCGGCGTGCCGCCGGTCACCTCGGCGAGCGAGTCATACACCTGCATGATTTTTGCCCTCCCTGTGCATGACAGTACTGGCCCAGGGGGCTGTTAACGTGTTTGTGAACGGATCTGAGGAGGCGCCAGCTCATGCCAGAGGCAGTCATCGTCGCAACCGCCCGCTCGCCGATCGGGCGGGCGTTCAAGGGATCGCTGACCTCGATCAGGCCAGACGACATCGCGGTGCAGATGGTATCCGCAGCGCTCGCGAAGGTCCCGCAGCTGGACCCGGCCACGGTCGACGACCTGATGCTCGGCTGCGGCCTGCCAGGGGGCGAGCAGGGATTCAACATGGCCCGCGTGGTCGCGGTGCTGCTCGGCATGGACACCGTGCCAGGCACCACGGTCAACAGGTACTGCTCGTCCTCGCTGCAGACCACCAGGATGGCGTACCACGCGATCAAGGCCGGCGAAGGCGACGTGTTCATCTCGGCCGGCGTCGAGTGCGTGTCCCGTGGCGTGAAGGGCACCAGCGACACCTGGCCCGACACGAAGAATCAGCTGTTCGACACCGCCATCGGGCGCACGGCGCGGACCGCCGAGGAGGAGACCCCGTGGCACGACCCGCGCGCCGACGGCGAGCTGCCCGACGTGTACATCGCGATGGGGCAGACCGCGGAAAACGTGGCCGCGTGGCGCGGCATCAGCCGTCAGGAGCAGGACGAGTTCGGCGTCCGCTCACAGAACCTGGCGGAGAAAGCGCTCGCGAACGGCTTCTGGCAGCGGGAGATCACCCCGGTGACGCTGCCGTCCGGCGACGTCGTGGTCGCCGATGACGGGCCGCGGCCGGGCACGACGCTGGAGAAGGTCGCCGCCCTGAAGCCGGCCTTCCGGCCGCACGGCACGGTGACCGCGGGCAACTGCTGCCCGCTGAACGACGGCGCCGCCGCGGTGATCGTGATGAGCGACGTGAAGGCGGCCGAACTGGGGATCACGCCGCTGGCGCGGATCGTGTCGACGGGCGTCAGCGCGCTGTCCCCGGAGATCATGGGCCTCGGGCCGGTCGAGGCGTCGAGGCAGGCGCTGCGCCGGGCCGGGATGGCGATCTCGGACATCGACCTGGTGGAGATCAACGAGGCGTTCGCGGCGCAGGTCATCCCGTCCTACCGTGACCTGGGGATCGACATCAGCCGGCTGAACGTGAACGGCGGGGCGATCGCCGTCGGGCACCCGTTCGGCATGACCGGGGCCAGGATCGCCACCACGCTGCTGAACAGCCTCCAGTTCCACGACAAG
Source organism: Trebonia sp. (assembly GCF_049794275.1). Lineage (NCBI taxonomy): Bacteria > Bacillati > Actinomycetota > Actinomycetes > Streptosporangiales > Treboniaceae > Trebonia > Trebonia sp. Next base: position 4,230 of record NZ_JBARCR010000635.1, on the reverse strand, counting down.
ACGATCGGCCTGGAGACCATGTGCGTCGGCGGCGGCCAAGGCATGGCGATGGTCTTCGAACGCCTCAACTGACGCGACCTGGGCCCCTCGGTCACCACGCGTGCACAGGCTGGCGCCGCGTCGAACAGGACATTACGGGAAGGTTGCGATCGGGTCTTGTCAGGGGCCGTTCGGTAAGGCAGTCTCATGGGAAAGCGGCTTCCCCTCGGAGGTGCCAATGTCGCTGACGCACACGCCCGACATGCACAAAAGCCTCATCGCGCGTATCCCGCTCCAAACGGGCCGCGAACTAGCCGAGTGGTTCGCCCACTTGGAGTCCGGACCCGCCTTCCTGCGTCGTGAAGAACGCGCGAACTGGCTTGCTGACGAGCATGGCATCTGCGACAGGTACGCCGCCGCCATCGTCCACGAGTACGAGATCCGGCGCCGCCTGCGCCTCTTCGCGGGGTAGCCCCCGCGCTCCCCGTTCGCCGGCCCCCTGGGCGCGCGCCGCTGCGCGCTTGCCGCCCGCCGGCTGATTAGCTTTGCTGCCCGCCATTGGCCCGTGGCCCATCCCGCGCGCAGGTCAGTCGGTTACCGCCCGCGTCCGGGACGACGGCGCTGTGGCGACTGGAGAGGCTGGGGTTGTCATGGGGGGCCGTCGAGGCGAGGGCCGGCGAACAGCCGCCGCCGCCAACCTTGAATGAGGCCATTTATCCCTTCCAGGCTGCTCGTGCTAATAAAGGCACATTCTTATGAGCGTGCAGTTGAATGTTCGGATGCATAGGCGAATGCAGATGCAGATGCACGTTATCGTGATCTAAAGATCGTTTAAGCATTTGGTGCCCCCGGTCGGGTTCGAACCGACACTGCGGACCCTTTTAGGGGGCCGGCCTCTGCCCTTGGGCTACGGGGGCACCCCTAATAATAACGCGGTTTTGTTATCTGTCTCCAGACCATAGTTTTTCTGTGCGGCACCAAACACGGGCGGCAATTTTCACAATGCGTGAATATTGCCCGCCAGGTTTGGATCGCCTGCGGCGCCTGCCGAGCGGCCGCGGGATGGCGGGCGACGCCGAACCAGGCAGACCGACCTGAACCGCACAGGATTCACCAAAAACGACTGATACCACACCTAAGTAAGTTAGTTTGTGTTCCGGTTATGTATCCGGCGCGGCCCTCGCAGATCCCGTACCAAGGAAGCGCTGAGAAAGGGGGCCTGCGTGCGGATCGCGTGTGTCGGGGGCGGGCCGGCCGGCCTGTACTCGTCGGTCCTTATGAAGCTCCGCGACCCAGGCCACGACATCTGTGTTTACGAGCGGAACAGCGCGGACACGGCGCCCGGCTGGGGGGTGACGTTCAGCGAGGATCTGCTGCGGGAACTGCGCCGCAGCGACCCGGAGTCGGCCCGGCAGATCCGCGAGGCCGTGATCTGCTGGCAGGAGCAGGTCCTGGAGATCCGCGGCGCACGGGATGTGCTGCGCGGCGGTGAGGTCTACAACATCAGCCGGGCGCGGTTGCTCGAGATCCTGACAACGCGGGCGCGGGACCTGGGCGTCCGTATCGAACACGGCAAGGAGGTCGGCGCTCCCGCGGATCTGGCGGACGCCGACCTCATTGTCGCCGCGGACGGGATCAACAGCAGGATGCGGCAGGCGGAACGCTTCAATACCACGGAGACCACCGGACGCAACAAGCACATCTGGCTCGGCTCGGACAAGCTGTTCACGGAGTTCGGCTACTTGTTCGCGCCGAGCGACAAGGGCTGGCTCTGGGCATACGCCTACGCCTTTAACGACAAGAACAGCACTTTCATCGTGGAGTGCACGCCGGAGACATGGGCGGGACTCGGTTTCGGCGGGATGTCGACGGACGAAGCGCTGCCGATTCTGGAGCGCATATTCGCGGACTACCTCGACGGCCACCGGCTCGTCGGAACTCTCGGCGGCGGCGGGAAAGCGCGGTGGGCCAACTTCAGGACCATTAGCAACGAGCAGTGGCATTCCGGCAAGGTCGTACTCGCCGGGGACAGCGCGCGGACCGCCAATTTCACCATCGGAATGGGCACCACGCTCGCCATCGGTGACGCCATCGCGCTAGCGGAAAGCCTGGACGGCAGCGCCGGCCTGGATGCCGCGCTGACGCGGTACGGAAAAACGCGGCAGGCCGAGATCGCCAGGGTCCTGGCCGAGGCCCGGTTCAGCGAGCGGTGGTTCGAGAACATCGACCAGTACGTTGACCTCAAGCCACGCCAGATGGGCGAGCTGCTGTGGGCGCGCCGCTCGCCGCTGATGGCCAGCCTGCCGCCGCGGGTCGGCTACGCGCTCCATCACGCCAAGGGACGGCTGGCGTCCCTTGGCGAACTGCGCGCCAGGTTCCGGCCGGCGGAACCCGTCCAGAATGCCGGCTGATGCACGTACACACCATTCATCCGGGTGAGCTTGGCCCGGGCGAGATCGCGCGCTGGCACGAGATCCAGCAGGCCTCGCCGTGGTACGGCAACCCGTTCCTGTCACCGGAATTCGCGATCGCCGTCGGGCGCCACCGGCCGGACTCTCGCGTGGGCGTGCTCATGGACGGCCAGTCCGTCACCGGGTTCTTCCCGTTCGAGATCCGCAAACGCGACTTCGGCGTCGGCGTGCCGCTGTCGGGGTGGCTGTCCGGCTGCCAGGGCGTCGTGCACCTGCCAGGCGCTCCCTGGGACGCCAGGGAGCTCGTCAGGAGCTGCGGGCTGGCCGCCTGGAAGTTCGACAACCTGATACCAGGGCAGGCGCCGTTCAAGCCGTACCTGTCCCGCACCGAGGCGGCGCCGATCATCGACGTGACCGATGGCTTCGCGGCCTATTACGCGAAGGTCCACGTCAAGGCGCACCAGTTCTGCAGGGAACTCGAGCGCAAGAGCCGCAAGCTGAGCCGCGAGGCCGGCGAGGTGCACATGGTGGCCGACACCGACGCCAAGCCGCTGTCCCAGCTCACGGACTGGAAATCCGGCCAGTACCGGCGGTCGAACCGCTTCGACAAGTTCGGCCAGCCATGGCTGCGCGCACTGCTCGAGGAACTGCTCGTCACCGACACCCCGCACCTGTCCGGCCTGGTGACCACCGTTTACGCCGGCACCGAGCGCGTCTCCATCCAGTTCGGGCTGCGCGCGGGCAGCGTCTGCGAGGGCTGGTTCACCGCGTACGACCTGCGCTTCAGCAAGTACTCCCCTGGCATGCTCCAGATCAGGCACATGGCGGAGTCGCTGGCCGCCATCGGCATCACCGAGATCCGCATGGGCAAGGGCGCCAGCCCCTACGCGCAGGAGCTGAAGAGCCACGACATGTTCGTCGGCGAGGGCACCGTATACACCCGCACCCCGCTTGGCGTCGCGCAGCTCGCCAGGGCCGCCGGCAGGCAGCACGCGCTGGACACGCTGCGCAGGCATCCGGGGATGCGCCGCACGGCCGGGCGGGTCCTGCGCCGCACCGGGCTCTCCAGCCGGCTGCGCGACAGGATCTAGCCGCGGTAGTCGCGGGCCCGGGTGAAGACCGCGTCGGTCATCTCGCCGGTCACCCGGCCGGTGAACGTGTTCTGCTGGCTCGGGTGGTAGCAGCCGATGAGCAGCACGGGGGTTCCGCCCGGGCCGGTTAGCTCCACCTCAGCGCCGTGCCCGAACGCCGGACGCCGCCGCGGCAGCGTGAAGCTCGCGCCCGCCAGCACGGGCCACAGCGCCTGCCAGGCGAAACCGCCGAGCACGACGATCGACCGCAAGCTCCCCGCCACCATCCGCAGCTCCGCCTCGAGCCACGGCGCGCAGGTGTCGCGTTCGCCCGGCGTCGGCTTGTTCTCCGGCGGTGCGCACTTGACCGCCGCGACCATCCGCGCGCCGATCAGCCGCTGCCCGTCCCCGGCCCGGACGCTGGCCGGCTGCACGGCGAGCCCGCACCGGTACAGCGACGCGAACAGGAAGTCGCCGCTGCGGTCGCCGGTGAAGATCCGCCCCGTCCTGTTGCCGCCGTGTGCCGCCGGGGCCAGTCCGACGATGAGGACGGACGGCGCCGGGTCTCCCCAGCCGGCGATCGGGCGCCCCCAGTACCGCTCGGCGGCGAAGGACTTGCGGCGCACCGCCGCGACCTCTTCCCGCCAGGCGACGAGACGCGGGCACGCCCGGCACACCGATTGCCGCGCGGTCAGCTCCGGCAGCGACGCCGCGCCGGACGCCAGCTCTCGCACCTGCTCCGCACTGTCCGCGACGGGGGTCGCCGCGGT
>NZ_JBARCR010000634.1:0-2392 GCF_049794275.1 Trebonia sp. | reverse complement strand
GAGGTGAACGCGTCGCCGGCCCGGCTCGACCTGCCGGGCGACTACATCAGGCAGGCCAGGGACGCGGGCGTGAAGTTCGCGATCGACACCGATGCGCACTCGTTCGGCGACCTGGAGAACATGAAGTACGGGGTGGGAACGGCGCAGCGCGGCTGGCTGACCTCCGGCGACGTGATCAACACCTGGCCGCTGGAGAAGCTGCGGGAATTTCTTCGCAAGGGCCGTGCGTCATAAAGGTTACTGGCGAGTAGCATAAGCCCGTCAGGCGCAACCGACACGCCAAGGAGCAAGGCAAATGCGGGCACGCGATGTGGTCTTCGTCGACGGCGTCCGGACGCCGTTCGGCAAGTCTGGGCCGAAGGGCATCTACGCCGAGACCAGGGCCGACGACCTGGTGATCCGGGTGATCAGGGAACTGCTGCGGCGCAACCCGGACCTGCCGCACGACCGGATCGGCGAGGTCGCCATCGCGGCCACCACGCAGATCGGCGACCAGGGGCTGACGATCGGCCGCAGCGCCGCCATCCTCGCGGGCCTGCCGGTGACCGTGCCCGGGTACGCGATCGACCGGATGTGCGCGGGCGCGATGACCGCGGTGACCACGGTGGCCGGCGAGGTGGCGCTCGGTGCCGCTGACGTCGCGATCGCGGGCGGCGTCGAGCACATGGGCCGGCACCCGATGGGCGAGGCCGTCGATCCGAACCCGCGGTTCATCGCCGAACAGCTCGTCGACGAGTCCGCGCTGTTCATGGGCATGACCGCGGAGAACCTGCACGACAGGTACCCGGCGGTCACGAAGGACCGGGCGGACGCGTACGCGCTGGCCAGCCAGCGCAAGGTCGCGGCCGCCTACGAGGCGGGGCAGATCCAGCCGGACCTGGTGCCGATGGCGATCCGCACGAAGGAGCTGGGCTGGGGCTGGGCGACGGTGGACGAGCCGCCCCGGCCGGACACGACGCTGGAGGGTCTCGCCGCGCTGAAGACCCCGTTCCGTCCGCACGGCCGGGTCACGGCCGGCAACTCCAGCGGCATCAACGACGGCGCGACCGGCTGCGTCATCGCCGCGGAAGAGGTCGCGGCCGAGCTGGGCCTGACCGCCAAGATGCGCCTGGTGGACTTCCAGTTCGCCGGCGTCGAGCCCGAGGTGATGGGCATCGGCCCGGTGCCCGCGACCGAGAAGCTGCTCGCCCGCAACTCCCTCACCATGGACGACATCGGCCTCATCGAGATCAACGAGGCGTTCGCGGTGCAGGTGCTGGCGTTCCTCGACCACTTCAAGATCGATGACTCCGATCCCCGGGTGAACCCGTGGGGCGGCGCGATCGCGATCGGCCACCCGCTCGCCTCCTCCGGCATCCGGCTGATGATCCAGCTCGCGCGGCAGCTTGCCGAGCGGCCCGATGTCCGTTACGGGCTGACGACGATGTGCGTGGGCATGGGCATGGGCGGCACCGTGCTCTGGGAGAGGATCTGAGATGAGTATCCGGAACGTACGGGGCTTTCTCCCTGGCGAATCCGCGCTGCCCGATGAGGTGGTGACTCGCGCCCTGGTCCGCGACGTTGACCTGGGCGCTGTCGTACCAGGCGCTGTCGTACCAGGCAAGGGGGCTGGCGTGATGGCGCTGATCACGCTGGACAACGGGCACGACCACACCAAGCCGAACACGTTCGGCGTGCGCGGCCTGCTGTCGCTGAACGCGGCGCTGGACGCGATCGAGGCGCGGGTGGCTGCTGGCGAGGTGGCCGCGGTCGGCGTGACCGGCAAGCCGTTCATCCTCGGCGCCGGCGCGGACCTGGACGGGGCTGCCGCGGTGCTCTCAGCAGCTGGGTTGGCAGCAGCGGGCACGGACCCGGCACAGGCCCAGCAGGCGGCGCGCGAGCGAGCGCTGGGGATCGCGTCGCTCGGCCACGCGGTGTTCCGGCGGCTGGGGGAGCTGGGCGTCCCGTCGTTCGGGTTCATCAACGGCGTGGCACTCGGCGGCGGCCTTGAGGTGGCGCTGCACTGCACGTACCGGACGATCTCCTCCGGCGCGCAGATGGTCGCGCTGCCCGAGTGCTTCCTCGGCCTGGTGCCCGGCTGGGGCGGCGCCTACCTGCTGCCCCGGCTGATCGGGCCGTCCGCCGCGCTGAAGGTGATCATCGAGAACCCGCTGGCGCAGAACAAGATGCTGCGCGGCCCCGAGGCCTTCGGCCTGGGCATCGTGGACGTGATGTTCGAGCCCGCCGACTTCCTCGAGGAATCGCTGCGCTGGGCCGCGCGGGTGCTGACGGGGGCGGTTTCCGCGCCTTCGCGTGAGCTGGCACCCGCCGGGGAGTGGGACGCCGTGGTGGCCGCTGCGCGCTTCCTCGTGGACGGCAAGCTGCACGGCGCGGCGCCCGCGCACTACCGGGC
>NZ_JBARCR010000633.1:0-1933 GCF_049794275.1 Trebonia sp. | reverse complement strand
CTGAACAAGTGGCGGCCGGACGCCACCCTGTTCCCCGACGCCGGCGAGGTACCCGGCATGGGCGGCGTCGGCCGCAAACCGTAACGGGTTAGCGGACGAGCGGCTGTGGCCGCTTCTTGCTGTTATCGCGCGGCGGCACCACTTAGGGCGAGAAAAGCACCTGAGAATCAGGACAAACCGGACGCAGAACGTACCGTTCTCGCCCTAAGTGCCAGGCATCAGGGGACCAGCAGGACCGTTTTGCCCGGGGGATGCGGCCTGGTCGCGGACTCGAAGGCCTGCCTGCCGTCGCGCAGCGGGAAGACCTGGCTGACCACCGGGCGCAGCCTGCTCTCGTCGACCAGCCCGGCGAGCGTCGCCAGCTCCGCGGCGTCCGGGGCAACGACGAAGAACATGGCGTGCACGCCCAGCGCCGCCGCTTTGTCCGCCGACGGCGGGGCGCTGAGCGTCACCAGCCGGCCGCCCCGGCGCGTCAGCTCGTAGGAGGCATCGAGAACAGCGCCGCCGATCGTGTCGAGGACCACGTCGAAGCCGCCCGGTGCGACCGCCTTGTACCCGGCCGTGTTGCCAGCGCCCGGCGCCAGGAACATCGTGGCTCCAAGGCCGAGGACGAAGTCTCGCTGCCCGGCATGGCCCGTCGCGGCGACGGTGCCGCCGAGGATGGCGGCGAGCTGCACGGCGTAGCTGCCCACGCCGCCGGCGCCGCCCTGCACCAGAACCCGCTCCCCCGGTTCGAGTGCCGCATGGTCGACGAGCGCCTGCCACGCGGTCAGGGCGGCCAGCGGCAAGCTAGCCGCCTCCTCGTCAGAGACCGACCGCGGCCTGGCCGCCAGGTGCGCGGCGGGCAGCGTCACGTACTCGGCCGCCGCCCCGTCACGGTCGAAGTCGATCAGGCCGTACACCTCCTCGCCGACCGTCACGCCATCGGCGCCGGGGCCGAGCGCGGCGACCGTCCCCGACACTTCATGGGACGGGATGACCGGCGTGCGGTCCCGCCCGTCGCGGGTGGTCCACGACTCATCCCAGCTCAGCTCGGCGAAGGTGATCGCCGCCGCGTGCACCGCGACGAGGGCCTCTCCCGGGCCTGGCACGGGGACCGGGGCGGCCTCGTAGACCAGCTGCTCCGGGCCGCCGCGCGCGTGCGCCCTGAGCGCCATCATCGTGTCTGTCATCGCTGTCAGAACCCCCTGTTCGGCCAGCATGCTCACGGCACCACACGGTAGGACGGGTACCCGTCCCGGCGCTTGCGTCAACCGACTTAACCGCGGGGTTCTCCGGGGAAGATCAGCCGGCTCTCGGTCACGATCACGGTGACCAGCTCCGCCGGGGTCACGTCGAAGGCGTAGTTGAGCGCGCGGGTGCCGGCCGGCGCGGCCGGGACGCCGAGGACGTGGGTGATCTCGTCGGCCGGCCGCTGCTCCAGCGGGATCAGGTCGCCGCGCTCGGTCGCGTCGTCGAACGTCGACTCGGGAATCGCGACCACGAACGGGATGCCGGCCTGGCGCGCGGCGAGCGCGAGCGAGTACGTGCCGATCTTGTTGGCCACGTCGCCGTTGGCCGCGACCCGGTCGGCGCCTACCACGACGGCGTCGGCCATCCCCTGGCTGATCATGAACGGCGCCGCGCCGTCGCAGGCGAGGTAGTGCTCGATGCCGAGCTGCCCGAGCTCCCAGCACGTCAGCCGGGCGCCCTGCAGCAGCGGGCGGGTCTCGTCCACGATCACGTGCGCGAGCGCCCTTTGGCCGTGCAGTGCGCGGATGACGCCGAGCGCTGTGCCCCACCCCAGGCAGGCAAGGGTTCCCGTGTTGCAGTGGGTGTGAATCTTGAGCGGAACGTCCCCGGCTGACTCCATCAGGTACCTGGCTCCGCGCTCGCTGATCTGCCTGCTGACGGCGATCGTCGCGTCCCGCACCGCGTTCGCCGCGGCCTCGAC
>NZ_JBARCR010000632.1:0-15506 GCF_049794275.1 Trebonia sp. | reverse complement strand
CCCCCGCGGCTTCGCCGGCGCCGGCTCCGTCGGCACCGGCCGCTACCGTGAGCCGCGAAGGGCTGGCCGCGCTGCGCAAGGAGCTCAACGGCCTGGTCGGTGCCTGGAGCCACCGGACGGGACAGCCGCACGGGGTGATCCACGCCGAGCTGCGGCAGGCGTGCGGCGGCCCGGCGATCCCGCAGGCGTCCGCGGAGCAGATCCGCGACCGGATCGCGATGATCAGGAAATGGGCCCTGTCCCGGCGCTGATCCTGGCGCTGCTCAGACGGCACTGGTTCAAAGTGAGAACACGGGCAGGCGGACCTCGGCGTACGGATGCATTAACCCGCTATCGCGGGTGCTCAACTCGAAGGAGTGAAGTGATGAGCGCTGACGCATCCGCCGCCCGCACGCTGCGCGAGGAACCCCCAGCCGTGCCTGCCGCCACGCCGGGACCGCTGACCGGTGACCCGGCGGCGCTCGGCCTGCCGTGCTTCGTCGCGGGCTCGGTTTCGCTCGGGCTGGCCCTGGTGGGAGTGGTCCCGGCAACCGCGATCGGGGCGGCGCTGCCGATCATCCTCACGGCCACGTCGATCGGCCTGTTCCTGGCGACGATCTGGAGCGCGTCGCTGGGGCAGACGGCCGTAGCGAGCGTGTTCGGCATCTTCGGCGGGTTCTGGCTCAGCTACGCCGTGCTCGTCATCGGTCTCACCCATAACTGGTTCGGCGTCGCGCCGGCCTCGGCGCAGGCCGCACAGGAACTGTTCCTGGTCGCCTGGCTCGTGGTGATGGTGATGCTCACGCTAGCGATGCTGCGGCTGCCGCTGGCCTTCACGGCGGTGTTCTTCCTGGTGGACATCGCGCTGCTGCTGGTGTTCCTCGGGGTGAACCAGACATCCACCGGGCTGCTGAAGGCCGCCGGGTACGTGGTCCTGGTGTTCGCCGCCATCGGCGTGTACCTGTACTTCAACACCGCGACCATCGCGACCGGTGGCCGGCCGGTCCCGCTCGGCAGGCCGGTCCTGCACGACTGAGCCGTCAGCGGGTCGCGGGAGACTATGGCACGGAAATCGTGTCACTGTGAAACTGTGAAGAACCTCACGGTCTCTGTTCCCGATGACGTATACCGCAATGCGCGGGTCGCTGCCGCGCAGCGTGACACCTCGGTTAGCGCGCTAGTCGTCGCCTACCTTGAGCAGCTATCCGGCCGGATGGACGAGTTCGCCAGGCTCGAGACGCTGCAGCGCGAGGTCCAGTCCGGGATCGGCGTGTTCCGCGCCGCTGACCGGCTGGACCGCGACGAGGTGCATGATCGTGCGGTTCGTTGACACGAACGTCCTGCTCTACGCGATATCCCGCGACCCGTCAGAGCAGGACAAGGCCAAGCGCGCCAACGACCTCCTGGGTGAGCGCGACCTGGCACTGTCGGTGCAGGTACTCCAGGAGTTCTACGTTCAGGCGACCCGGGCCAGCCGCCGGGACGCCATCAGTCACCAGCAGGCAGTCCTGCTCATCGAGTCGTTCCGGCGCTTCCCCGTCCAGGACCTCACCAGCGGGATCATGCTGGCGGCCCTGGACGCCCGCCAGCGCTTCCAGCTCTCCTACTGGGACGCCGCCATTATCGAGGCATCTCGCGCGGCGGGCTGCACCCAGGTTTTGTCCGAAGACCTCGACGACGGCCAGGACTACGGCGGGGTCCGCGTTACCAACCCGTTCCGCTGAGGCAAGCGGACTACCTGTCACGGCGAGCCAGGCTGCCCCGGCTCTGCCGGGCTAGCTGCCGAGCTAGCTGCCGCGTTGGGAGCGATGCAGAGGAACGTCCGGGGGCCGAGGTCGCGGCAGTGGGTGGCGATCCACCGCATGCGCGGGTCTTTGGTGGACAGGGCCAGCACCAGGTGGAACTGGTGGCTGGCGATGTCGGTCTTAAGCTGGGCGAGGGTGGGCGACGGGATAGTTCCGGTGAATCCGCCGATGGGGAGCGCTTCGAGGCCGCTGGTGTAGATGAAGACCGCCGCGATGTAGGAGCTCTGCGCGGCCAGCAGGTCGGGAGCGTTGGCCTGCACGGCTTGCAGGCGCGGGATGGTTTGCTGGATTTTCGCTAGCTTGGCCGGCGCCGAGGCGATCACGGCGGCCAGCCGCGTGGGCTCGAATGGCGCGTCGAAGGCGCTCTCGTGGTGTGCTGTCAGGCCGGCGGACGCCACGGCGGGCGCCACGAGGGCGGCGACCAGCGCGGACGCGAGGGCCACGGTGGCCAGCACGGCACGCTCGATGAGCGTCGAGCCGATGATGGCCACGATCGCGACGGCGCCGACCGCGATGATGGCCGGGACCAGCCAGCCGGGGACATGGGCGCCGTCAGCCGGGACGAGCCACACCGCGTACGCGGTGGTGCCCGCCGAGACGATCGCGAGGCCGACGCGGCGGGCCGCGTTCCCGCCAGGGCGGCGGTTCTCGCCGGGAAGGCGGGGAGCGAGGACCGATACGGCAGCCGCCGCCAGGAGCGCGGCGATCGCCGGGGTGAGAGCGGCCGTGTAGTACGTCTGGACGAAGGTCGCCAGCGAGAACGTCACGGCCAGTATCAGCAGCCACGCTCCCCACAGCACGAAACAGGCGCGCAGGCGGTCCCCTCGCGGCCGTCGCCAGCGGCTGGCAATCCCCCAGATGACGGCGGCGAACGCCGCGGGCAGCAGCCAGCCGGTGTCCCTGCCAAGGTTTCCTGTGAATAGCCGATTGGCGCCCGATGGCGCGATGGGGATGATCTGGTCGGGCGCGAGCTGGGAGGCGAGCAGCTGCAACGGGGTCTGATCGCCGAACCGGCCGAAGCCGTTGTAGACGAAGACCTGCGAGTAGACGGAGTTGTCGCTGCTGCCGTCGGCGTACGGGCGATTCGCCGCCGGGACGAGGGTGACCGCCGTCATCCACGCCAGCGACACGATCCCGGCGAGGATGCCCGCGACCGCGACCTGGCGGACGCGCCTGCCCAGCGGTCCGGGACCGTCGAGCAGGTACGCCAGGCCAAGGGCTGGCAGCAGCAGCCACGCCTCGATCATCTTGGCCTGGAAGGCGAGCCCGACCCAGAACGCGGCCAGGATGAGCAAGGCCTGCGCGCGCCTGGCGTGCTCTTCCCTGGTCGCGATGGCGGCCGATACCGCGTCGGCGGCCAGCACGAGCAGCAGGATCATCAGCGAATCGGAGATGTTCCCCCGGTTCAGCGCCACCGTCGCCGGGCTGGCCGCGGCGATCAGCGCGGCGATCAGCCCAGCGGCCGGCCCCGCCAGCCGGGACACCGCCCGGTAGAGCACGAGCACCGTGAGCACCCCTTCCACCACCTGGGGAAGGATGATCACCCAGGTGTGAAAGCCCAGGGCACGCACCGCCAGAGCCTGGATCCAGAAGGCTCCCGGCAGCTTGTCCAGGGTTATCGTCCCCGCCGGGTCGAAGGCGCCGAAGATGAAGTCGTGCCAGCTGACAGACATGCTCCGGACGGCGGCCGCGTAATAGAACTCGATCGTGTCCTGGCTGCTGGCCCAGCCGTAGGACAGCCCTGCCAGCGCGGCGATGAGAACGAGCGCGGCGCGGCGCGGCCACGGTGCCGGCCAGTCTCGAGCCGGTTGCGCGGGCTCCGGCTCTTCCGCGGCCTGGAGTGCCGGTTCTTCCGCGGATGGTGCCTGCTGGTCGCGCCCGCCCTGCGGGTCACTGGAGGAGTACGGCTGGTCGGACATGACAGCCTTCCTGACGGCATGGATTCCGCGGCATCAGGCTACTGACTATGTCCCTAACGACCGGTTTACTCCGCTGATCCCGCCACGCGGGATGCCGGCGGCGCTTAGTCGAACCAGTAGTCGAGGTGCACGTCGGCGTTCTCGCCGAGGTTGGCGCGGAATCCGCCCTCGCCGCGCAGGCCGGCCAGCTCGCCGGTGCCTGAGCCGGGCACCACGAACCAGTCGCCCGCCACAACGCTCCCGGTCACGGTGCCCGAGTCCTGCAGGAGAAAGCTTCCGGTGCGGCCCGCTACGGCACCCGTGACCCGCTCGATTCCGACGAAGCTCGCCGAACCGTCGGCTCGTGCCGCTTGCAGGAACTCGACCACGCCAGCGCCCTCGATGTCCCCGGTGAACGCTTCCTCCACGTGGATGCGCGTGAGGGACGGCCCGTCGGCCGGTGTTTCGTAGGAGGCGGGCTGGTACGTATGCACCGTGATGACGGCTTCCGCCCGCGTCTTGCTGACGTCCGAAATGCTCATGTCTGCCCCTGGATGAGCCCCGATCGAGCGCGCGGACTGGCGTGGCCTCACGCGCCTGTCACAGGCAAGTCTTCAGGACTCGCCGCGGATCGGCAACCACGCCGGTATTACCTGAGGTTACGTTCAGTCAAACCGGGTCTTAAGCGGGAGTGACGGCGACGCCGGCGTCCTGCAGGGTGGCGATGGCTTCGGCCGTGGTGCCGGGATCGACACCCGCGGTCAGCCCGAGCAGGACCTTCGTGCGGAAGCCGGCCTTCGCCGCGTCGGCCGCGGTCGCACGGACGCAGTAGTCGGTGGCGAGCCCGGCGACGTCGACCTCGTCGATGTCGCGGGCGCGCAGCCAGTCAGCGAGCGGCGTGCCCTGGTCGTCGGCGCCTTCGAAGCCGCTGTAAGCGGCGGCGTGCTGACCCTTGCGGAACACCGCCTCGATCGGCCTGGTGTCCAGGTCCGGATGCAGTTCCGCGCCGTGCGACCCGGCGACGCAGTGCGGCGGCCAGGACTGGGCGTAGTCCGGTTCGGCGGCGAAATGGCTGCCGGGATCGATGTGGTAGTCCTCGGTGGCGACCACGTGATCGTAGCCGTGGCCGGACGACGCGAGCAGCGAGCTGATTCCGCGAGCCACCGCGGAGCCGCCGGCGACCGCCAGGGAGCCGCCTTCGCAGAAATCGTTCTGCACGTCGACGATGATGAGCGCGCGCACGCTTTAACCGTATCGTGCGAACGAGCTGACGCGGACCTACAGGTTGAAGGGCCAGAGTCCACCGCGGCCGGGTCTGGCAGGACCTCAGCCGCGACGCTCAGCATGATCACGAAAGAAAAATCTCCTATGCACAAACTTTTCTTTCGTGATCATGAAATCAGCGGGCTCAGGCCGGCTGCCGCGCCCTCCCGGGCGGGGCGTCCCGGAGGGCCAGGCAAGGATTTCAGCACTGCAACCCTTGAAGGCGGGAACGTCACAGCAAGAGTGGACACGGAGCAGGCGGCTTCAAGATCGACCCACGATCATGGCGGCAGCCCCTTTCCGTACCTCGCTAGTTATCGGAGAGGACGATGCACGGACCTTTGCCGTTAAGGCCCCCTAAGGGCCCACGTCGGCGGCGGTGCCGCCGGTGATCCGGATCAGCTCGTCGAAAGACGTCGGGAACACCGTGTGCGGATGCCCGGCCGCCGCCCACACGACGTCGTACTTCGACAGCCAGGTGTCCACCAGCGTCCGGATCGGCGCGGGATGCGCCACCGGCCCGACTCCGCCGATCGCCTGGCCGGTCCACTCGCGCACCGAGCGCGCGTCGGCCCGCGCCACGGCGGCTGAACCGGTCAGGGATGCCACCCGCGACGTGTCCACCCGGTGCGCCCCGCTGGTCATCACCAGCAGCGGGGCGCCGTCGGCGTCGAACACCAGGCTGTTGGCGATCGCGCCGACCTCGCAGCCGAGCTGTTGCGCCGCGGCGGCCGCGGTGGGCGCCGGTTCGGGGAGTTCCCGGACCTCGCCGGCGACACCCAGCGACTTGAGCACGTCAGCGAACTTAGAGAAATCGACTGCCATGCCGGCCACGCTACCGATACCGCGGGGCCGGCCGCGAACGCATTTCGCCCGCCAGGTGAGGCCCAGACCCGGTCAGTCCTCCTCGCCGTCGCGGTCGAAGATCGTCGGGATGGCCGGGTAGCCGCGGGAGAGCTGCAGCGCGTAGCCGGGCAGTTCGCCGAGCACCGCCTGATGCCGGTCACGCGCGGCCGCCAGCGGCTCGCGCCCCACGATCTTGCCGTCCCTGATGAGCTCGCGGAGCAGCACCCGGTCCGACGCGCCCGGGTCGGGCGGCGCCAGGGTGATCCGCTCGGTCACGGCCTCGCCCGCCGGGCCGCGGTGCCGGACGGCCCACTTGCGGCCGCCGCGCCCCGGCTTGCCCACCGACCGCTTCGCGACCGGCCGCAGGACGTCCATTGGTCCCGCCGTCGCGGAATCCTCCAGCGGGGTGTCCGACCTGGCCACCAGCTTGTACACGAGCGCCGCGGTCGGCGCGCCCGACCCGGTGACCAGCGAGGTGCCCACCCCGTACCCGTCCACCGGCGCCACCGCCAGGCCGGCGATCGAGTACTCGTCTAGGTCCCCCGTCAGGATGATCCTGGTGGACGTGGCGCCGAGGGAGTCGAGCAGCGAACGCACGGACACCGCCAGCGCGGGCAGGTCGCCGCTGTCGATCCGCACCGCGCCGAGCGACGTGCCCGCCACGTCCACGGCGGTACGCACCGCCCGAGCCACGTCGTAGGTGTCCACCAGCAGTGTCGTGGATGGACCCAGCGAGGCGAGCTGGGACTCGAACGCGAGCCGCTCGCTGTCGTGCACGAGGGTGAAGGCGTGCGCCGAGGTCCCGCTCGACGGGACGCCGTAGCAGAACCGGGCCCCCAAGTTCGACGTGGAGGCGAACCCGGCGATGTACGCGGCCCTGGCGGCCGCCACCGCGGCGCGCTCGTGCGTGCGCCGGGAGCCCATCTCGATCAGCGGCCGCCCGCCTGGGCCGCCCGCCGCGGTCACCATCCGGGAGGCGGCGGAGGCGATGGCGCTGTCGTGGTTCATGATCGACAGCACCAGGGTCTCCAGGAGGACCGCCTCGGCGAACGTGCCTTCGACCACGATGATGGGCGATCCGGGAAAGTACACGTCCCCTTCCGCGTATCCCCAGATGTTTCCGCCGAAACGATACGATGACAGGTAACGGAGCGTGGTCTCGTCCACGATCCCGCTGTCCCGCAGGAAGGCCAGTTCCTGCGGCCCGAAGCGGAACCGCTCGACTGCGTCGAGCAGCCGCCCGGTGCCCGCGACGACTCCGTACCTGCGGCCGTGCGGCAACTGGCGGGCGAATACCTCGAACACCGCCCGGCGGTGGGCCGCGCCGCTGTGCAGTGCGGCTTGGAGCATGGTGAGTTCATAGTGGTCAGTCAGCAGGGCGGTCCCTGTGAGGCCGTCAGCCGAAGAACCATCGGATTCACTGTTCGCCGGTGTGGTCACAGATGGAAGACTACGTACAAGGAGGTGTGTACGAGTGAGCGTGGCGCCCGCTGAGCTAGATCGGCCGTTGTCAGCGGATGAGACGGTGCCGGACAAGCCGTGGATGACCATCGTCTGGAACGATCCGGTGAACCTGATGTCTTACGTGACTTACGTGTTCGAGCACGTCTTCGGGTATCCCCGGCCGAAAGCGGAGAAGCTGATGCTCGACGTGCACCACAAGGGCAAGGCCGTGGTCGCCGTCGGCACGCGGGAGTCCATGGAGCACAACGTCGAGGTGCTGCACGGTTACGGCCTATGGGCCACGGTCCGCCAGGACCACTAGTCGCAAGTCCACCCACCACCCGAAGACTGAGAAGATGCAGATGTTCCGCCGCACCAGGGATGGCGGCGTCAGCGTCTGGCTGCCGCCAGGCGAGGCGACGCTGCTGCGCACGCTCGTGATCCCGGTGCTTGACCTGCTCGGCGAAACCGGCAGGCCCGGCGAAGCCGGCAGGCCGGGAGCGCCAGGAGGCACCGCCGACGACCTGGACAGGCTGCTGGCAGAGGCCGTCGAAGCGGCCGAAGCCGCGGAAGCGCCGTCCATCCCTGACGACCCGGTGCTCGCCCGGCTGCTGCCCGACGCCTACCAGGAAGATCCCGAGGCGGCGGGCGAGTTCCGCAAGTACACGGAGTCGTCGCTGCGCGAGGCCAAGAAGTACTTCGCACAGACCCTGCTCGACACGCTGCCGCCCTCCGGCGGCCGGGTCAGGCTCACGGGCGACCAGGCCAGGGACTGGATGCGGGCGCTGAACGACGTGCGGCTGATGTTCGGGGTACGGCTCGAGGTGACCGAGGACTTCGAGGAACAGCTCGCCGCGCTCGCCCCCGACGACCCGAAGGTCGCCGCGTTCGAGGTCTACGGCTGGCTGGGCGCCGTGCAGGAGTCGCTGGTCCGCGCGCTGGACAGGTAGAGCCGACCGGGTAATCTCACCGATCATGCTGACGATCTCCCGTGACCTTCAGGCGAAGATCATTGACCACGCCCGCAGGGACCACCCGGACGAGGCATGCGGCGTGATCGCCGGCCCGGTGGGCAGCGACCGGCCGGCCCGGTTCATCCCCATGCAGAACGCAGAACGTTCCCCCACCTTCTACCGCTTCGACTCCCTCGAGCAGCTCAAGGTGTGGCGCGAAATGGACGACAGGGACGAGGAGCCGGTGGTGATCTACCATTCCCACACGGCCACTCAGGCGTACCCGTCGCGCACGGACATCTCATACGCCAGCGAGCCGCAGGCTCATTACGTCCTAGTATCTACACGGGATGAGTCGGAAACTGAGTTCAGGTCCTACCGGATTGTCGACGGTCAGGTCACCGAGGAACCGGTCACGTTCACGGAATGATCCGACCCGCAACCGGGTTCCAACCAAGACGTTAGAAGTTCACTGAGGAGCGTTGTTCATGGCCATTGAGGTTCGCATTCCGACGATTCTGCGCAGCTATACAGGCGGCGCCAAGGCGGTGGAGGGGTCCGGGACCACCCTGGACGAACTGCTTGCCAACCTGGACGCCGAGCACGGCGGCCTGCGCGAGCGACTGGTCGACGGCGAGAACCTCCGCCGGTTCGTCAACGTCTACCTGAACGACGAGGATGTCCGCTTCCTCGGCGGCCTGAAGACCCCAGTTTCCGACGGTGACACGGTCACTGTCCTGCCGGCTGTCGCTGGCGGGGCTTGATAAGAAACATTTTCTCCCGAACGGGCCCGTTTCGATGCGCTACGACTCACTGCTCGCCTCCCTCGGGAACACCCCGCTGGTGGGCCTGCCCAGGATGTCCCCGTCGGACGAGGTGCGGTTGTGGGCCAAGCTCGAGGACCGCAACCCGACAGGATCGGTGAAGGACCGCGCCGCGTTCTTCATGGTCGAGCAGGCGGAGAAGGACGGCCTGCTCCGGCCCGGCTCGACGATCCTGGAGCCGACCTCGGGGAACACCGGCATCTCGCTGGCGATGATCGCGAAGCTCCGCGGCTACCAGCTGATCGTCGTGATGCCGGAGAACACCAGCGAGGAGCGCCGTCAGATCCTGCGGATGTACGGGGCTGAGATCTTCACCTCGCCCGCCGCCGGGGGATCGAATGAGGCCGTCCGGGTGGCGAAGCGGCTTGCCGCCGATCACCCGGACTGGGTCATGCTCTACCAGTACGGCAATGAGGCGAACGCCCGCGCGCACTACGAGACCACGGGCCCGGAGATCCTCGCCGACCTGCCGAGCGTGACGCATTTCGTGGCGGGCCTCGGCACGACAGGCACGCTGATGGGAACGGGCAGGTTCCTGCGGGAGCACGTCCCCGACGTCAAGATCGTCGCCGCCGAGCCCAGGTACGGCGAGCTGGTCTACGGCCTGCGGAATGTGGACGAGGGCTTCGTCCCCGAGTTGTACGACGAGTCGGTGCTGACCACGAGGTTCTCGGTGTCGTCGGAGGACGCGCTGCAGCGGACCCGCGAACTGCTGAGCAAGGAAGGCATCTTCGCCGGGATCTCAGCGGGCTGCGCCCTGCACGCGGCGCTGGCGATGGCGGCGCAGTCGTGCAAGGCGAACGAACGCGCCGACATTGTGGTGCTCGTCGCCGATGGCGGCTGGAAGTACCTGTCCACCGGCGCCTACGGCGGCACGCTCGACGAGGCCGAGGAGCGCCTTGAGGGACAGCTCTGGGCTTAAATCGCTTCGCGATATAACGTGCACTGTGCACCTGCACGTGCATCACATACGATGTGCATGTGCACCACATGAGCCTTACGGTGGTGGGTTGCGCGGGGAGTTTTCCCGGGCCGGACAGTGCCGCCTCCTGTTACCTGCTTGAGGCGGACGGTTTCCGGCTCGTCGTCGAGTTCGGCAACGGGGCCCTCGGCCCGCTGCAGAAGCACGCCGCGCTCTTCGGCGTGGACGCCGTCTGCCTGAGTCATCTGCACGCCGACCACTGCGTTGACCTGTACTCGTACGCGATCGCACGGACGTACTCGCCAGCCGGCCCGCAGCCGGTGATCCCGGTCTACGGGCCGGCGCGTACCCGGGAGCGGATCGGGCTGATCCACGGCCCTGACGGGGATGCCGACGGGCTGATGAAGCGATTCTCGTTCGAGACGCTGGCTGCGAGGTCGTTCTCGATCGGGCCGTTCGACGTGACCACCGTCCCCATGAATCATCCGGTGGAGACGTTCGGCTTCCGGTTTACCTACGGCGGCCGGACGATCGCCTACTCCGGGGACACCGGGGAGACCGAGGCGGTGGCGCGGCTGGCCCGCGACTGCGATGTCTTCTTGTGCGAAGCGGCCTTCCTCGAAAAGCCTGACCTGCCGCCGGACATTCACCTGACCGCGCGCCAGGCGGCCGGGTACGCGGCGCGGGCCGGTGTCGGCGAGCTTGTGCTCACGCACCTGCAGCCGTGGAACGGCGCGGACGACGCGCTCGCCGAGGCGGCGGCCGTCTTCGACGGCAAGCTCGCGATGGCCGTCCCGGGTCAGGTGCTGAACCTGGCGCGATAGGCTGCCGGCATGTCTCGACCAGATGGACGGACCGCGGACGAACTGCGTCCGGTGCGGTTGACCAGAGGATGGCTGGACCACGCCGAGGGGTCGGTGCTCGTAGAGTTCGGCGCGACACGGGTGCTGTGCGCGGCGAGCGCCACCGAGGAGGTGCCGCGCTGGCGGCGGGGCAGCGGGCAAGGCTGGGTGACCGCCGAGTACGCGATGCTGCCCCGGGCGACCAACACGCGCGGCGACCGGGAGTCGGTCAAGGGGCGGCTGGGCGGCCGCACTCAGGAGATCTCCCGGCTCGTCGGCAGGTCGCTGCGAGCCTGCGTGGACTACAAGGCGCTCGGCGAGAACACGATCATCATCGACTGCGACGTGCTGCAGGCCGACGGCGGCACCAGGACCGCCGCAGTGACCGGCGGCTACGTGGCGCTCGTCGACGCGATCGCCTGGCTGCAGAAACGCGGGCGGTGCAAGGGCTCCCCGCTGGTCGCCTCGGTGTCCGCGGTGAGCGTCGGGATCGTGGACGGCGAGCCGAGGCTCGACCTGTGCTACGAGGAAGACTCCGCCGCCGAGACCGACATGAACGTGGTCTGCACGGGCACCGGTGACTTCGTGGAGATCCAGGGCACGGCGGAGCGCGAGCCGTTCGGCCGGGCGATGCTGGGCCAGCTGCTCGACCTCGCCACGGCCGGGTGCGCGGAGCTGGGCCGCCTGCAGGCAGAGGCGCTGGGTGGCTGACCCTGCAGATCCGCGCCTCGTGCTCGCGACGCGCAATGAGCACAAGGTCGCCGAGCTCTCCCGCATCCTCGCCGCGGCGGGCTTCGCCGACAGGCTGACCGGCCTCGACGCCTTCCCCGGCGCCCCGGACGTCCCGGAAACCGGCCTGACGTTCGCCGACAACGCCCTGCTGAAGGCCCACGCGATCGCCGCCTATACCGGCCTGCCCGCGGTCGCCGACGACTCCGGCCTCTGCGTGGACGCGCTGCACGGCATGCCAGGGGTGTTCTCGGCCCGCTGGGCGGGCAAGCACGGCGACGACCGCGCCAACCTGGACCTGGTTCTCGGCCAGCTCAGCGACGTCGCGGCGCGCGGCGCCCAGTTCGTCTGCGTGGCCGCCCTGGTCCTGCCGCCGGTCCCGGAGATACCGGATGGCATCCGGCGCGAGTGGACCACGACGGGCGTGCTCGCGGGCGAGCTGACCAGGGCGCCGCGCGGGAGCAACGGCTTCGGCTACGACCCGATTTTCGTCCCGGTCGGCATGTCGGTCACCACCGCGCAGCTCGCCCCGGAGGAAAAGGACGCGATCAGCCACCGCGGCCGCGCCTTCCGCGCCCTAGCGGAGCTCATCCCCGCCCACGTCCACTAGCGCACCACCCTCCCGCCCCGATTACCCCACTCCTCCCACCAGCCGCCGACGCTAATTGGCGGTGTGGCCCACAGGTGCGAACCTATTGGCGGTGTGGGCCACACCGCCACTACTCGTCCGGTGCGATAGCGTGGGCTGTCTGCCCATGACCGCGCGAGCAAGGAGGGCCTCATGACCGGAGTGCGGCTCGAGCCTGGCGACGAGGCACCGGATTTCACCCTGCCCGACGCTGACGGCAACCTGGTGTCGCTGTCCTCGCTGCGCGGTCAGCAGGTGGTCGTCTACTTCTACCCGGCGGCCATGACGCCCGGGTGCACCAAGGAAGCCTGCGATTTCACCGCGAGCCTGCCGGACTTCGGCAAGGCCGGGATGACCGTGCTCGGCATTTCCCCTGACGCCCCGGCGAAGCTGCAGAAGTTCCGCGACAAGGAGCACCTCACGTTCCCGTTGCTGTCCGACCCGGACCGCGCGGTGCACGAGGCCTACGGCGCCTACGGCGAGAAGATGAACTACGGGAAGAAGACGATGGGCGTGATCCGCTCCACGTTTGTCGTCGGCGCGGACGGCAAGATCGAGAACGCGTACTACGGCGTCAAGGCCACCGGCCACGTCGACCGCCTCCGCAAGGAACTCGGCGTCTAGGCGCGGACGGGTATCCTCCGGTCAGGCACGGCCACGCGGGCGTGGCGAAATGGCATACGCGGCAGGTTTAGGTCCTGTTGGTGGCAACACCGTGGGGGTTCAAATCCCCCCGCCCGCACGAAACGACACCGTCAGCCGTCGGCCGGCCTGGGCGCCGTGAACATGCGGTCGAGGGCCGGGGCCTCGTCGGGTTCGGCGAGAACGAGAACGTCGTCGCCGGCCCGCAGGGTCATGTCGGCCGCGGCCGTGACCAGGTTGCCGTCCCTGACGATGAGGCTGACCCAGACGTCCTCGCCGAAGGGCAGTTCGCTGACGGCGCTGCCGTCAGCCGCTGAGCCGGCCACCACGTGATAGCGGTGCAGCCCCTCGGGCTCCTCGCTGAACCGGACGCCCAGCGACCAGGGCTCCGGCTCCACGGTCCGCAGCGGAATGCCCAGCCGGTGCGCCAGCGTAGGCACCAGGCCGCCCTGGACCGTCACCGAGAAGCCGACGATGACGAAGATGACCTGGTAGGCCCTGACCGCGCCGGGAATGCCCGAGCCGGCGATCATCATGCCGAGCAGGATCGGCACCGCGCCCTTGAGGCCGGTCCACAGGAAGAACACTCGTTCCCTGCGGGTCAGCCGGACCGGCAGCGACACCAGCCCGCCGAGCACCGGGCGGATCACGAAGGCGAGCAGGGCCGCGATCGCCAGTCCCGCCGACCACGCGCCCGCGCTGCCGAGCGCCGACAGCCGCATGGTGAGGCCGAGCAGGACGAACGCGACGATCTCCGCCAGGCTGGCCAGCGAGGAGTGGAAGCGCTCGATCTCCCGCTTGTACGGCGCCGGCTCGTCGCCGATAAGGATCCCGGCCACGAAGACCGCCAGGAACCCAGACCCGCGGGCGACCACGGCGAGGCCGAAGATGACCAGCACGCCGGCCAGCACCCGCGGAGAGTACAAGCCCTCGCTGGGCAGCGGGACGCGGCGCATGAACGTCAGCAGCGCGAGGCCGCCGGCCACTCCGATGGCCGTGCCGACAGCCATCTGCAGGACGAACTCGGTGACGATGTGCCAGCCGACCGCGCCGGCGCTGCCGTGCGCCGCGAGCAGCGCCGCGAGCAGGGCGATCCCCACCGGATCGTTGGCGCCCGACTCTCCTTCCAGCAGGACCCCGGTGCGCCCGGCGATCTCCCGGCGCCCGAACACCGAGAACACGACGGCCGGATCGGTGGCGGCCACGGCCGTGCCGAGCAGCAGCGACAGCCGCCACCCCATCCCCGCGACGAAGTGCGCGGCTACCGCGGCACCCGCCGCGGTGACCAGCGTCCCGGCCACGCCGACCCAGACGATCGCGGCCGCCGCGGTGCGGAACCGCCGCCAGCCGATGTGCATCCCGCCGTCGAACAAGATGATCGCGAGCGCCACGGAGACGACCCGCGTGACCGTGGTGAACTGCAGCAGCGTCACCCGCGGCCACAGTTGCGCCGCCACGCTCGCGCAGATGAGGAAGAAGGCGGGAGCCGGGACGCGCAGTCGCGCGCTCAGCCGGTTAGAGAGCACCGCGCCGGTTCCCACGAGGCCGATCACCAGGACGACGAGCCCGAACTCGTCGGTGCCTGTCATTGCCGGCTCATTGCCGGCCGCGGGAAGCGATCACACTTCCTGCACCTTACCGGTCTTTCGTCAGGACGAGGAGAACGCCGCGAAGTCGAAGTCGGACGCGGGCATCAGCATGTCGCCGACGTCGAACCGGTTCGGCAGCAGGCCGAACTGGTGCATGACGTCAGCGACGCGCTGCAGTCGCGCCTGGTCGATGCCGATCGGGTAGGTGTTGAGCGCCATGAGCGCCGCGATGCTCGACGGCACCTGTCCGTCCGGGGCGCCGCCCTTGATGGTCTCGAAGGCCTGCTCCACGGCGCCCCTGTTGGTGTCGGCGATCGCCTGGCCCTGTTCCAGCGCGGCGAGGAACCGCCTCAAGGTGTTCGGGTTGGCCTTCGCCCAGGCCTTGGTGACCACGTACCCCTCGATCGGGAACTCCTGGGTGGCGCCCTGGTTCAGGTCCGCGAGCGTGACGGCGCCGAGCTGCTGCTCGGCGATGCTGGCGAACGGCTCAGGCATGGTGGCGGCGTCGATCTTGCCCGACGACAGTTCCCCGGCCATCGCGGGGAACGGGATTGGCTGCGCGGGGAACTTGACGGAGTCCATGTTGACCCCGTTCTCGGAGAGCACCGACACGTCGAGCAGATAGTCGATGTTTTCCGGCGCGTTCACCCCGAGCACGTGGCCCTTGAGACCCGCGAGCGTCTTGATGTTCGACTTGGGCATGGTGAAGATCACCTGCGAGCCCTGCTGCATGACCGAGCCCTCGGCGATGACCTCAAACGGGTCGTGCTTCTCCGCCACGGCCTGGATGTAGGAGACGTAATTGCCGCCGGTGATGTCGAGCTGGCCCTGTAGCTGGGCGCCGATCACCGTGTCGCTGCTGACCGCGGGCGTGTAGTTGATCGTCAGGCCTTCCTTGGCGAACAGGCCCTCGTGCAGCGCGACGAAGAAGCCCGCCGAGTCCATGGCCGGCACCACGCCGACGTTCAGCGTGGTCTTCTCCGCCGGGCCGATCGACAGGGCGGACATGGTGTTGCTTCCGGCCGCGGCCGAGCCGCCACCGGAAGAGCAGCCAGCCGCCAGCGCGGCGACAGCCGCCGCGGCGCACGCCGCGCGAAACCACGTACCCCCCAAGGAAACCCCTCACCTGAGACCAGTCGTGCC
>NZ_JBARCR010000631.1:0-2489 GCF_049794275.1 Trebonia sp. | reverse complement strand
GAGCGTACCGCGGCGGCCGCGGCCCGGGTCCTGGACGCCGCCGCCGCCCGCGGCGCCCTGGTGCACCTGCAGCGCTCGGCGCTGGATCCGGACACGGTGGGCGTGCTGCAGGGCCGCAAGGAGTTGCTCCCGCGGCTGCGCGAAGAGGTAGCCAGCGGGGTCGGCATCGAAGTGCCCAGGCTCGCGGAGGAAAAACGGATCAGCTGGACCAACCTCGTGTTCGGCATCGGCTCGCTGATCGGTCTCTGGGCGATCATCGGCATCCTGTCCGGCGCCGGCAGCTCCCTGGAGGCCATCAAGGGCGCGAGCTGGGGATGGGTAGCGGTGACGTTCGTCCTCGCCCAGCTCCCGATGCTGCTGGGAGGCTTGGTCCTGATGGGCTCCGCGACCGGCGACCTGCCGTTCGGCCGGTGCGTCGCGCTGGAGACCTCCAATGCCTTTACCGCGCTGGTCGGCGGCGACGTCGCCGTCTTCGCGATCCGGGTCAGGTTTTTCCAGCGCCAGGGATACGAGCCGGCGGAGGCGGTGAGCGCCGGCGCCATCGCGACCACGGCATGGTGGGTTGTCAAGGCCCTGCTGTTCATCGTCGCCCTCCCGTTCGCCGCGGGGGACTTCAAGGCCGCGTCAGGTGAAAGCGGCGACCAGAAGATCGTCTGGATCGTCCTCCTGATCGTCCTCGCGGCGGGCGTCATCGCTGCGGTGATCACGCTGGTACCGCGGCTGCGGCGGCTGGCGAGCAGCCGGGTCCGCCCGTATCTGGTCAGCATATGGGCCAACCTCAAGACCATCGCCGTCGAGCCGCGCAAGATGACCTATGTGCTGGTCGGCACGACCGTGGCTCAGCTCCTGTCCACCCTGGCCCTCGGGGCGGCGCTGCACGCGGTCGGGGAGCAGGCGAGCATCGCGACGCTGCTCACGGTCAACACGCTGGCTGGCCTCATCGGCGGCGCCATCCCGGTCCCCGGCGGCGCGGGCGTCGTGGAAGCCGGCCTGATCGCCGGGCTCGTCAGCGCCGGCATACCCCAGGATCAGGCCGTCGCGGCGGTGCTCATCCAGCGGTTTTTCACGACCTACCTGCCCCCGGTCTGGGGCTGGCTGACCCTGGCCTGGATGCGCCGCCGCGAATACGTATGACCAGCAGTCGTAAAGCGCGACTTACAGGTCGCCGACGTCGCCGCGGTTGCCGCGGCGACGCAGGTACCGCTCGAACTCGCGGGCGATCGCGTCGCCGGACGCCTCGGGCAGGTCGGTGGCGTCCTTGGCTTCTTCGAGCGTGCGCACGTACTCGGCCACGTCGGAGTCCTGCTGGGCGAGCTCATCGACGCCGCGCTCCCAGGCACGTGCCTCCTCGGGCAGGTCGCCCTGGGGCAGCGATACGTCCAGGATGTCCTCGACGCTCCGCAGCAGCGCCAGCGTCACCTTCGGCGAGGGCGACTGCGCCACGTAGTGCGGGACCGAGGCCCACAGCGAGACCGTCTGGATGTCCGCGACGGCACAGCTGTACTGCAGCACGCCCACGATCCCTGACGAACCCTTGTAGTCGGACGCCTCGCCGCCGACCCCGCGCAGCAGCTGCGTGCTGGACCCGCTGACCGTCACCGGCACCGGCCGGGTGTGCGGCGAGTCGGCGAGCAGCGCGCCGGCCAGGATCAGCGCCTCTACGCCTAGCTCGGTGAAGCCGCTGATCAGCTCGTCGGTGAAGCCGCGCCAGCGCATGTTCGGCTCGACCCCGTGCACGAGCACGACGTCCCTGCTCAGCCCCGTGGCGGCGGTGCGCGCCAGGGACAGCCGGGTGGTCGGCCAGATCAGCCGCTCGGTCTTCCCGGCGACCACCTCGATCACG
The DNA here is from genome assembly GCF_049794275.1 of Trebonia sp. Taxonomy (NCBI): domain Bacteria; kingdom Bacillati; phylum Actinomycetota; class Actinomycetes; order Streptosporangiales; family Treboniaceae; genus Trebonia; species Trebonia sp. The sequence continues at coordinate 646 of NZ_JBARCR010000631.1, read as the reverse complement.
GGCCGGTTCACCTGGAAGTCGTAGAAGTCATCAGGGTCGATGGCGGCGATGGGGGTGGACTGCCACGCGATGCCCAGGTGGTTGACTACGCCGCTCGCGGCTTCCGCCGCGTCATTCCACCCCTCGAAAGCGGCGATTGCCACCGGATGCTCAAGCGGGCCGTCGACGTCGCTGAACTTGATGACTTCACCTCCTCCTGAATCACGACGGGCTCATGCCCCTGACTACAGCCTACGTCGCCCCATACCCCGGATACGTTACCTGTGGTAGCCACAGTTTCTAGGGCATACCTTTTGTGTCTGACCATAAGGGCGTCTACACTCAGGAAGCCTATGAGCGGGCGTGCGATCACACAAGTTACCGAACGGGCCGTCGCGCTGCGCGGGGCCCTCACCGAGCGGGTCGTCGTCGCGGACGGCGCGATGGGCACGATGCTGCAAGCCAGCGAGGCTACCCTCGCGGACTTCGGCGGTCACGAGGGCTGTAACGAGGTGCTCAACGTGACGCGCCCCGACATCGTGCGGGCGGTGCACGACGCGTACTTCGACGCGGGCGCCGACTGCGTCACGACGAACACGTTCGGGGCCAACCTGGGGAACCTGAGCGAGTACGACATCCCCGAGCGGATCGCCGAGCTGTCGGAGGC
>NZ_JBARCR010000630.1:0-7246 GCF_049794275.1 Trebonia sp. | reverse complement strand
CACCTGTTCCTCGCCGCGCCCGAGCGGGGAGCGAAGCCGTCCGCCCGCCCAGCCGCGGCCACGGCCGCCCGCCCAGCCGGCGGGCCGCTGCGACTCGTCGCTCATGGCAGCACCTGTCCCTGCGTGTTCGTGACCTCCAGGCCCTCATTGGTGTTGCCCACAGCGTCGGCACCGAGGTCGGAGTCGAGTATGTACACCTTCGCGCCGCCGGGATAGAAGCGCGAGACGGAGGCCATCGACTGACCGTCCTCCGCGGCCTGCACCGTGATGCCGCCCGCCTGCCTGGTGACCGTGAGTTTCCAGCGGCTCATCGCGAGCTTGCCGTCGGCGCTGACCGGCCCCGGCCACACCAGGTAGGCGAACGACGCGTACGGCATGGAGCTCAGCAGCGGCCCGGCAGCCGCGGCGGCGGACGCCGGCACGGTGGCAGATGGCGGCACGGTGGCGGATGGCGAGCTTGCGGCGGCGGGCGAGGAGGTAGCGGCCACCGGCGGTGCGGTGACCGTGTAGATGCCGCGCTGCTTCCACCCGACCACGCCAAAGAGAAGCCCGGCGATCCCCGCTATCGAAAGGACGGTCAACCCACGGGGACCCACACGCTCACTCCGCTCTGATCTGACCCTCGGCGGCCTGCCGCGCCGCCTCGTCCGCACCGGGTTCCTGGGGCGTTCCTGACGCCCCCGACGCTGGCCGGGGACGGGTCTCGTCCCTGATCCAGGAGAGGAACGACGCCGAGCCCGACACGATCGCGGTGGCGACGATCTCCGGCTCGTCGTAGCTGTGCCGGTCGGAGAGGAACGCGGCGAGTTCATCGTATCGATCGGCCGGCGTCTTGAGGAAGACGAACCATTCCTCGGAGCGCTCCAGCTCGTCGTTCCACCAGTACGTGGACGCGACAGGCCCGGCGACCTGGCCGCAGGCCGCCAGCCGCGCCTCGACGGCGGCCCGGGCGAGTTCCATCGCCTCGGCCCGCGAGTCGGTGGTCGTCTGCACCTGCAGGTATTCGCTACCCCTGCGGTCGCCAGCGTCGCTTCCCGCCATGGCACCTGATCGTACGCCCCGCCGCGAAGGTACGCTGGCCAGGCCGTTGCCAGGCCGTTGCCAGGCCAGACTGGAGGTTACCGCTTTGGAGCTGATTCACTCGGGAAAGGTCCGCGACGTCTACGCCGATGGTGACGACCTGCTCCTCGTCGCGTCGGACCGGGTGTCCATCTACGATGTGGTGCTGCCCACGCCGGTCCCCGGCAAGGGCCGCATCCTCACCCAGCTGTCGCTCTGGTGGTTCGATCGCCTCACCGATGTCACGCCTAATCACGTGATTTCCGCGACCGACGTCCCCGCCGAATGGCAGGGCCGCGCCATCCGCTGCCAGCACCTGGAGATGGTTCCCGTGGAGTGCATCGCGCGCGGTTACCTGGCCGGGCTCGGCCTCGCCTCCTACAACGAGACCGGCGCGATCTCCGGCGTGCCGCTGCCGCCCGGCCTGGTTGAGGCGTCCAGGCTGCCCGAACCGGTCTTCACCCCGACGACGAAGGCCGCCGCCGGGCACGACGAGCCGATGACCTACGACGAGGTGGCGGACCTGGTCGGCGCTTCGACGGCCGCCGAGCTCAGGCGGATCACGCTCGAGGTGTACCGCCGGGGCGCCGCGCTCGCCGCGGAGCGCGGCGTCATCGTCGCGGACACGAAGCTGGAGTTCGGCCGGGCGAAAAACGGCGACCTGGTCCTCGCCGACGAGGTGCTGACCCCGGACTCCTCCCGCTTCTGGCCCGCGGGCGACTACGAGCCCGGGCGCCCGCAGCACTCGCTGGACAAGCAGTACCTGCGCGACTGGGGCACCGCGATCGGCTGGGACCGCAAGCCGCCCGGCCCGGAGATCCCGCCGGACATCGTGGCGGCGATGACCGCGCGCTACTTGGACCTGTTCGACCGCCTGACAGCTGGTCAGGAGCTGTGAACGAGCAGCGCTGAAATGCGGCGGCCCGCCGGACCGTCGGTCACCAGATAGGTCAGGGTGACCCGGCGGATCTCAGCGCCGTCGCTCTGCTGCCACGAGTATGTCCCGCGGTAGAGAGCGGACGTGGAATTCACGACGGTGACCTCGGAGCCGAGGGCCTCGCTGCGGCCGTAACCGGCCGCCCGCATCCCGTCGACCTGCTGCTGCATGACCGCGACAACCTGGGCGTCGCTCGTCAGCGCGAAGAACCCCTCGTCGGTCGTGACCAGCAGCGGAACGCCGTAGTACGCGAGCAGCGAAGCGGTGTCGCGCTCGCCACGGCCGCAGGCCGCGAAGGCGTCGAGGTACTCGCCGAACCACTGGCTCACATCGTCGCTGTCCACGATCACGGACCATACCGCTTGACGCAGGTGTAGGCGCCGTAGAGGCGGCGCTCGAAGCTGACCTCGACGATCTCGAAGCCGGCGGCGGCCAGCAGCGGCTCGAGCAGCCACCGGTAGGTGCTGTACTCGGTGCGGATGTGCTCGGCGTAGTCGGCGGCGGTGTACCCGTCCGCCGGGTCGGCGGCGGCGCCCGCGAACCAGCCGGCGAAGATCTCGCTCGCCTCCCGCGGCTGGAAGTCGAAGATGAGATCCCGCAGCCGCAGCACGCCGCCCGGCGGCAGCATGTCCGCGATCCGCTGCAGCGCGATCCCCTTCCAGAAGTCAGGGACCTGGTGCAGCGCGTTCCTGGTGTAGACGCCGTCCACGGGCGCCCCCTCGTGGGCGTAGCTGAAGAACCCCGCGCGCACGCAGTCGAGGTTGCCCGCCCCCGCGGTGGCCGCCTTCTGCCGCAGGGCGTCCACCATGACAGGCGAGACGTCGGCCGCGACGACGCGCCCGAACCGCCCCGCCGCGGGGATCGCGAACTGCCCGGTGCCGGCGCCGATGTCGACCACGGTGGATGACCTGCCGAGCCCCCGCGCCTCGAACGCCGCCAGGTCCTCGCCAGGGTCCGGATATCCCTGCTTCTTGTCGTAACCCGCGATGAACGCCGCGTCCAAATGCTCGGGACCCGCGTGCGCCAGTTCGTCCAGCATCCATGTCTCGGCCATGCCCGTGATTCTCCCCGCTGCGACCGGCCCGCGTAACGAGGACAGCAGCGACGCGTGGTCGACGGCCCACAGCCAGGTACCGTCCGGCTGACGCCGCGCGACCTCCGCCGTCGTGCCCCCGCCGGGCAGCCTGGTCGAGGTGAGCGCCAGGCCGCCGTTGCGCAGCGGGGGCCGCTGCCCGTCGGACGTGAAGACCGGCCGGTCCGCCAGCAGTTCCCGGTACACCCCGCGGATCTCGTCGTGGCCGGTGACCACTCGCCCCGGCGCCAAGGCGAGCACCGCGTCTGGTTCGTACAGCGCGACCAGCCCCTCCACGTCCCCGGCGTTCGCGCGCTGGAGAAAGAATTCGCCGAGGTCCTCGGGCGCCCGCGCCGGCGGGTGACCATCCGCCGTGGTCATGGGCAACGCCCCCTTCGTCCGGTGGCAGTCCGTAAATAGTCAGGACGTCGGCGATCAGCCGGTAACATTCGGGCATCACCTACCGCCATATTGGCTCATTGGAGGACGCACGTGGTGTCGCAGGCGAGCAGGCTGGCTGACGTCCGGTATGACATCCGGGGGCCGGTACTGCGCCGAGCTCGCCAGCTGGAGGCCGAGGGCCACCAGATCCTCAAGCTGAACCTCGGGAACCCCGCGCCGTTCGGGATGGTCGCACCGGACGCGGTCGTGCAGCAGGTCGCCGCCAGCGTCGCGGACTCCCAGGGCTACAGCGACGCGCGCGGCATCGCGCCGGCCCGCGAGGCGGTGGCCGCCTACTACGACCGCATCGGCGTCGAAGGCGTCACCGCCGACGACGTGTTCCTCGGCAACGGCGTGTCCGAACTCATCGTCATGTCCCTCCAGGCCCTCCTCAACCCGGGCGACGAGGTCCTCGTGCCGAGCCCGGACTACCCGCTGTGGACCGGCGCCGTCAGCCTGTGCGGCGGCCGCGCGGTGCACTACCGCTGCCGGGAAGACCTGGGCTGGAACCCGGACACCGAGTACGTCCGTGCCCAGATCAGCGACCGCACCAAGGCGATCGTGATCATCAACCCGAACAACCCCACCGGCGCGGTGTACTCGCGGGAAACGCTGATCGAACTGCTCGACATCGCCCGCCGGAACAACCTGCTCGTCCTCACCGACGAGATCTACGACCAGATCCTGTACGACGGCGCGCAGCACCACTGCGCCGCGGCCCTCGCCCCCGACCTGCCGGTCCTGACCATGGGCGGCATGTCCAAGACGTACCGGCTCGCCGGCTTCCGGTCAGGCTGGCTGGCGGTCTCCGGCCCGAAGGAGCCGATCGCCGAATACCTGGACGGCCTCGAGCTCCTCGCCAACATGCGCCTCTGCCCGAACGTCCCCGCGCAGCACGCCATCCCCGCCGCGCTCGACGGCGGCATCGACATCACCGGGCTGCTGCGCCCCGGCGGCCGGCTGTACGACCAGCGGGACCGCGGCTGGCAGCTGCTCACCGAGATCCCCGGCGTGGACTGCTACAAGCCGGCCGGCGCGCTGTACCTGTTCCCCCGCCTCGACCCCGAGGTGCACAAGATCGTCGACGACCAGAAGATGGTCATCGACCTGCTGGAGCAGCAGTACCTGCTGCTGTCGCACGGCACCGGGTTCAACCTGCCGTCCGCCGACCACCTGCGGGTCGTGTTCCTGGCCAGCGTCCCCGTCCTCGAAGACGCGATCGGCCGCCTCGCGACGTTCCTCGCCACCTACAAGCAGTAACCCGGGCTTGACCTTGCCCTTGGGGCAACGCCCAGGCTTGCCGACGTGAAGCTCCTCACGATCGGTGAGTTCGCCCGCGCGTCCCGGCTGTCGCCGAAGGCGCTGCGGCTGTACGACGAGCTCGGCCTGCTCCGCCCGGTCCGGGTCGACGAGTACTCCGGCTACCGGTACTACTCGCCGGACCAGCTCGACCAGGCGCGGCTGGTCGCGTGGCTGCGCCGCGCCGGCCTGCCGCTCGCGACGATCGCCGAGATCAACGGCCGTCCCCCGGCCGAGGTCGCGGCCGCCGTGACGGCTTTCCTCCGGGTGGCCGAGGCCGAGTTTTCCGAACGGAAGGGGCTTGCTCTATTTCTGCTCGATTACTTGTCAGAAGGGCAAACCGCCATGCCAGGAACCCAGCTCGCCATCCGCTACGCCGCCGCCTCCGACATCGGCCGCGAGCGCGACCGCAACCAGGACGCCGCCTACGCAGGAACCCGGCTGCTCGCCGTCGCCGACGGCTGGGGTCCCGGCGGTGACGCGGCAAGCGAAGCCGTGATTGACGCGCTTCGCCCGCTCGAATCCGCGGAATCCGCGGGTGACCTGCTCAACGCGCTGTCCGACGCGATCACGGCGGCGACCTCGTCGCTGCGCGCCGCCGCCGAGTCCGACCCGGAGTTCGCGGACAGCGGCAGCACGCTCACCGCGATGCTCTGGTCCGGGTCGCGACTCGCCCTGGTGCACATCGGCGACAGCCGCGCCTACCTGCTGCGCGACGGCGGCCTGTTCCAGATCACGCACGACCACTCGGTCGTCCAGTCGCTGATCGACGCCGGGCGGCTCACGCCGGAAGAGGCGTGGTCACACCCGCAGCGAGCGATGCTGCTCAAGTCGCTCGGCACCACCGCCGGGACGCCCGACCTGTCGCTGCACGACGCCCAGGCCGGCGACCGCTACCTGCTGTGCTCCGACGGCCTGTCCGCCGTCGTCCCTGCGGCGGACATCAGGGAGACGCTCGCGGCCCAGGAGTCGGTGCCCGCCGACGCGGTCCAGCGACTGATCGAGCTGGCCAACGCGGCAGGCGGCCCGGATAACATCGCCTGCGCCGTCGCCGACGTGACAGCGGCGGCGGCAGCGGCATAGCCGCCACCGCTTCTTGCTGTTATCAGCCGGAAATCGGCCTCACAGCAACTTCGTATCAGTTCCGGCCCCTTAGCCGCCCGATTTGCCCGTTTTCGAGGACCGGAACTGATACCAAGATGAGCGCTGGGCCGACCGGCCGACAACTGGCGGGCGTAGGATTTCGGTAGGCCCGCAGGGGGCCGCCGGTCCGCGGGAAGGGCAGAGCCCGCCTGAGCGCACGATCATGGAACGGCTGTTATCTCCTCCTTTCGGCCTTGCGACGCGGACAGCAGGCGTAACGGAAGGAGTCATGGTGTCTGAGTCGCCTGTCCCGCTCCCCGAGCAGCCGAGCCTCGAACAGCTTCGCAACCAGGCGAAAGACCTTCGCCGGACGTCCGGGATCCCGTTGTGGGAGGCGCAGCTCGGCGTGGCGCGCCGCTACGGATTCACCAGCTGGGCGCGGCTAAAGCAGCACGTCGAGCTGCTGACCAGGTACAGCCGGTTCCCCGAACGTGTCGCGACGGACAGCGACGCCGGCACGTTCCTGCGGCTGGCCTGCCTCAGCTACTACGACGATGAGCCCGGCGAGTGGGAGCAGGCGCGGCGGATCCTTGAGCGCGCGCCGGGGCTCGCCGAGGGCAACGTCTATGTGGGGGCCGCGACGGCCGACGCCGACGCGCTGCGCCGGGTGCTGGCGGCAGACCCCGCGGCGGCCTCGCGAGAAGGCGGGCCATTCCAGTGGGAGCCGCTGTGCTACCTCGCCTACGCCAGGCACGACCCGGCGATCTCGCTGGCGGCGACGCTGGAGACCGCCCGGCTCCTGCTCGACGCCGAGGCCGACCCGAACGCCGGCTACCTCTGGCACGGGCTGCCCACCCCGTTCACCACGCTCACCGGCGTCTTCGGCGAGGGCGAGGCCGGGCCGGTCCGCGCCCCGCGGCACCCGCACTCGCTGGCGCTCGCCCGGCTGCTGCTCGAGGCGGGCGCCGACCCGAACGACGGGCAGGCGCTCTACAACCGGATGTTCGAGCCGGGCAACGACCACCTCGAGCTGCTCTTCGAGTTCGGCCTGGGCACCGGAGACGGCGGCCCGTGGCGCAGGCGACTCGGCGACGCGCTCGACACTCCGGCGGAGATGGTCCGCGGCCAGCTCGCCTGGGCCGTCACGCACGGCATGACGGAGCGGGTCCGGCTGCTCGTGGAGCACGGCGTCGACGTGACCGCGCCGCTGGACGGGGTCACGGCCGCGTCGATGGCCGCTACAACTGGGCACGCCGACCTGGTGGACTACCTCGTCGCGCATGGCGCGCCACCGCTCGACCTGCCGCCAGCGGACGCGTTCGTCGCCGCCGCGCTGGCCGCCGACCGGCCGCGGC
>NZ_JBARCR010000629.1:0-2413 GCF_049794275.1 Trebonia sp. | reverse complement strand
CCGCTGCGCCGCCCGTCGCGCCGCTTCCCGCGCCGCGCTGGCCGCTGGTGGACCGGGTGGAGGAGATGCAGGTGGTCACCGGCCTGCTGGAGCAGGGTGAGGTCGGCCTGGTCACGCTGACGGGGCCGGGCGGCGTCGGCAAGACCTCCCTTGCCCTCGCTGTCGCGCACGCCGCTGCCGGCCAGTTCGCGGACGGTGCCGCGTTCGTGTCGCTCGAGACGCTGACCGACGTCTCCCTGATCCGCCAGACCGTCGCCCAGCAGCTTCACCGTCCAGGTCTTGCCTGGTCAGTAGATTGAGGAGAGCCTGCTCGCCTTCTTCGCCCCGCGCCAGATGCTCGTGCTCGTTGACAACGTCGACCAGCAATCCCTTGCTTCGCGTCACCGTGCCCTATGACGTGCCTGACCGGCTGGCGGCCGCCCGCACCCGCGGCGACCCGGCAGCCTTCGACCGCGGCCTGGCCGAGGGACAGGGCTGGACGATCGACAGGGCAGTCGACGCGGGTCTGGCCAGCGCGCCACGTCCTCCCAAAACCCCGGCCGGAAGCAGCGAGACGGTAGACTAGAACGCGTGAGCAACGGCACCGAGGTCGAGGTAATGCCAGAGAGCGACCTGAAAGTCCATGAGGACCTGCGGGTCGATACTTCGCACGGCGATCACGAGCGGTTCGCGCACTACGTCGACAAGAACGAGATGATGGAGAGCCACGTCTTCGGCACTCCCATCAAGGCGCTGTGCGGCAAGATCTGGGTGCCGAGCAGGGACGCGAAGAGGTTCCCCGTCTGCCCGGAGTGCAAGGAAATTTACGAGTCGCTGCCTGATGGCGACGACGACTCTGCGGAGTGAGCGGGGCTGAACAGTCAGCCGCGTACGTTCGGGAAAATTCCTTTGATCTTCTCCGTGGCTGGCAGAAGGCTGCTTACGAAGAGTATTTTCGGGTCGCGCGGCGCGACTTCCTGCTGGTAGCGACGCCTGGCGCGGGCAAGACGACGTATGCCCTCACGGTGGCGGCGCGGCTGCTGGCGCTTCGCGAGGTCGCGGCCGTGACCGTGGTGACGCCCACGGAGCACCTGAAGTACCAGTGGGCGCAGGCGGCGACGGCGTTCGGGATCGCGATCGACCCGTCCTACCGGAACGCGCAGGGCCGCGCGGGTGCCGACTTCCAGGGGGTAGCGGTCACGTACGCCCAGGTGGCGGCGCATCCGGCGCTGCACAGGCAGCGGACGGAGAGCCGGCGGACGCTGGTGATCTTCGACGAGGTCCATCACGCGGGCGACGCGCTGTCGTGGGGCGACGCGATCAGGGAGGCGTTCGAGCCGGCCAGGCGGCGGCTCGCGCTGACCGGGACGCCGTTCCGGTCGGACGCGAACCCGATCCCGTTCGTGTCGTACGTGCCGGAAGCTGACGGCGTAAAGCGGTCGGCCTCGGACTTCGTCTACGGGTACGGGCCGGCGCTGGCCGACGGCGTAGTGCGGCCGGTGATCTTCCTCGCCTACTCCGGTGAGATGCACTGGCGGACCAGGGCCGGTGACGAGATCACCGCCACGCTGGGCACGCCGATGACGAAAGACCAGGTCACGCAGGCGTGGCGGACGGCGCTCGACCCGGCTGGAGAGTGGATCCAGCGGGTGCTCGAGGCCGCGGACCGGCGGCTCACCGAGGTGCGCCGGGCGATGCCGGACGCGGCCGGCCTGGTGATCGCCGGGGACCACGAGACGGCGCGAGCGTACGCGGCGCTGCTGCGGCGGGTTTCCGGCGTGCGGCCGGTCGTCGTGCTCTCGGACGATCCGACGGCGAGCCGGAAGATCTCCGCGTTCGCGTCGTCCACGGACCGCTGGATGGTCGCGGTGCGGATGGTGTCTGAGGGAGTGGACGTGCCCCGGCTTGCGGTCGGGGTGTACGCGACGTCCGTTTCGACGGCGCTGTTCTTCGCGCAGGCGATCGGCCGGTTCGTGCGCGTGCGGCGGCGCGGGGAGACCGCCTCGGTGTTCCTGCCGTCGGTGCCGGTGCTGCTTGGCTTCGCGGCCGAGCTTGAGGCCGAGCGTGACCACGTGGTGCGGGCGCTGTCCCGCGATCCTGAGGCGGAGCTCGCGGAGGCGGAGCGGTCCCGTGACACGCCTGACTTCGAGGTGCTGGGGAAGTCCTTCGAGGCGCTGGCGGCCTCCGCGACGTTTGACCGGGTGCTGTATGACGGCGGGGAGTTCGGCACCGCGACGGAGGCGGGGTCGCTGGAGGAGGAGGACTACCTGGGGCTGCCTGGCCTCCTGGATCCGGACCAGGTGGCCGTGCTGCTGCGCAAGCGACAGTCCCGGCAGCTGACGGCGCGGTCGGCGGCCGCCGCGGCCCCGCTATCTCCGGCTCCCGTCCCCGCCCCCGCGGCTTCGGCTCCCGTCCCCTCGGCCCCGGCCCGGCC
>NZ_JBARCR010000628.1:0-6159 GCF_049794275.1 Trebonia sp. | reverse complement strand
TCACGAGGCGAGCGGTGTCAGGGTGCTCGCCGCGCCACGTCGCATCGGCCTCGCTGAGCGAGTTGGACACGACGTACTTGGGCAGCGAGTTGATCGCCGTGGCAATGGGGTTGGCGGGGTCGGTCTGATCAGGCCAGTAGCCACGGAAGATGTCGAACGTTCTGCGGCCGAGCAGGAACGCGCTGGCGTGGCTGTTGAGCTCGGTGACGAACTCGCCGACGGCCGGGTCGGGGAATGGCGCCTGCCAGCCGCCGCGCGCGAAGGCGCCGCTGCGATCCTCCTCAGGTCCGCCGGGAGCCTGCATCACGCCGTCGAGGGTCAGGAATGTCTGAACGGTGAGCTTCATGTCAATGCAGACGGACCGGCGCACCGATTCTGAGCGCCTCTCACGCCGAATCGCAGGATGGCTCTACCGGCCGGTGGACCTTACACATAGTGCGTCTGGGCGTTATCCGGCTCGTGGTCGACGAGTTGGTCGCAGGTCGGGCAGTACCAGCGGGCCTCGATGGGGGTGCCGCAGGCGAGGTGGCGTGGGGTGTTCGCCGGGTCGGTGTGCCGGGTCCCCCAGTGCGCGAGCAGCCGGAGTGCCCCGGCGAGTTCGGTGCCCTCCGCGGTCAGCTGGTAGGCGGCCCTGGGGGGCCGCTGGGAGTAGGGCCGGGCTATCAGCAGTCCGTCGCGTTCGAGCCGTTTGAGGCGCTCGGACAAGATGTTCGCGGCGATGCCCGGGATCTGGCCGAGAAGGTCGTTGAACCGGCGCGGGCCGGGCAGCAGCGCTTCCACCACCAGCAGTGTCCACCGGTCGCCGACCCGGGCCAGCGCCTCGGCGAGCGGCGAGGGTTCCAGCTCGGATTCAGCCATGGGCTGATCGTAGCCCCGTTGACTTCTGATCAGTTAATAGTAATTTGCAAGTTACTACTTACTGGAGGTGGCAGACATGGCGATCCTCGATGAAATCGGGGCAACCATCAGGCAACTAGCAGCAGGCGCCGGAAGCTCGGTTGTGGGCGTCGGGCAGCGCTGGGGCGTCGGCTCAGGCATCGTGCTCGGCGAGGGCACGGTCCTCACCAACGCGCACAACGTGCGCGGCGACCGGGTGACGGTCACCTTCGCCGACGGGCGCACCGCGGAGGGGAACGTAGCCGGGCACGACGTTGACGGCGACCTGGCCGTCATCGGCGTCGACACCGGCGGTGCCCCCGCACTGCCGTGGGCCGACGGCGCGGCCGCGGAGATCGGGACGCCGGTGTTCGCGCTGGCCAACCCGGGCGGGCGCGGGCTGCGGGTAACGTTCGGGTTCGTCTCCGGCGTCGAGCGGTCCTTCCGGGGCCCGCGCGGCCGGCGCATCACCGGCAGCCTCGAGCACACCGCCCCGCTGCTGCCCGGCTCCTCAGGCGGCCCGGTTCTCACCGCCGCGGGGCAGCTGCTCGCGATCAACACCAACCGCCTCGGCGAGGGCTTCTACCTGGCCATACCCGCCGACGAGGCACTACGGGACCGGGCCGGCGCACTCGGCCGCGGGGAATCAGCACAATCACCGCGGCTCGGCATCGCCATCGCGCCCAACCACGTCGCCAGGCGGCTGCGCCGCGCCGTCGGCCTGCCCGACACCGACGGCCTGCTCGTCCGCGACGTAGTGGAAGACAGCCCGGCCGCCCGCGCAGGACTCGCCCAGGGCGACCTGATCGTAGCGGCCGCGGGTCAGCCGGTACGCACCCCCGACGACCTGTTCGACGCACTCCAGGCCGCATCGGGCGGCGCCATCGAGCTCACCATCACCCGCGGCACCGAGGAACGGACCATCCAGGTCACCCTCGCAGATCGCGGCCAGCCAGATAACCAGGCATAAGCACCCGCGATCGCGTTCTGGCGGGCCCGCCTCGGGATAGCAGCGGGATAAGGATCAGTACCCGCGGCTATCATCCGTCCGGGCTCGCCAGAGTAGCTCAGAGCTGGGCAATCGCCTGTTCGGCTGTCGGAGGGTGCGGGCCGGCTGTGAGGTGTTCCGCGATCAGCCTGGCAGCCCGCTGGGGGTCGACAAGCCAGGGCGCGTGTCCGGCTGGCAGCTCGTAAAGCCTGCTGTCCTGTATCTGATCGATAGAGGGCCGCGCGCGCTCGATGGATAGGTAGGGGTCGTCGGATCCGAGGATGAAGATCGCGGGTGTCGTGATCGCGGCGAGTTCCGCGCTCGTGAGGACACTCTCGGGGCGTGGCCGGCGGAATCGGTCGATCGCGTGCATGAGCGACGCCACGGTTCTGGCGTTCTCCGGCCGGCGTGCGGACAGGCGCAGTGCCTGGATCAGCGGGTCCGGCGCGGCCGCTATTTCGGCGGAGCCTTGCCCCTGGGCGAGCAGGCGGCGGTAGACCCGATGCGGGCTGGGTGCGCGCAAGACAGCGATGCCTAGTCCGCGGACAGTCAGCAGTGATAGCGGCATGCGCACGCGTACGCCCGGCAGCGCGACGGCGGGCTGTCCGATCGCGACGACCGTGGAGATCCGGTTGGAACCGGCGGCTGCGTGCCAGAGGGCGAACATGCCGCCAAGTGAGTGGCCGATCACGGGTGCCTTGTCGAGCGACAGCGCGTCCAGGATGTCATCGATCAACTGGCGGGCGTGCTCGCGTACCTGCCCGCGCCGGAAGGTGACCGGGTCGGACAGGCCGTGGCCGGGTAGGTCCACGGCGAGCAGCCGGAAGTGACGGAGGTTTGCGAACAACGGCGCCCAGATGGCGGCGTTCTCCGTGACACCGTGCAGCAGGACAACCGCCGGGCCCTGTCCATGGGAGAGCACTCGTACTCGCAGGCCCGTTCGCGGGAGTGTGAGGAAAAACTCGTCGACGTCCGCGCCGACGGCGGCGAACAGGTTCCTTTCCGCGTCGCGAATGCGCTGCTCGCGATTCCCGGTCGCCGGGGTCTGGTGAATCATGGCTCCTCCGTTGGCTCGGCCTGCGCGTTCCCTGGGCTCGGCGTCATGGCCGCCAGGCTGGCGAGCCACGTCCGGATGGTTCGCTCGTCCTGGCGGCTGAGATCGGCGAGCACGGCATGTTCCACTGCGCGTACCCGGCGCGTTGCTGTCTGCAGGCGGTTGCGGCCTCGCGCCGTCAGGCGCACGAGCACCACCCGTTGATTCTTCGCGATGCGCTCAACCAGCCCCGCCGTCTCCAGGCTGAGGATGGACGTGTGCATCGTCTGCCTCGTGACCTGCGAGATGCGGGCAAGCTCGGCGGTAGACAGCTGAGGCCTGGTCTCGAACACGCTGAGGATGCCGTAATCCTGCGCGGACAGCCCGAGGTCCTCCAGCTCGCTGTCCAGCCGCGCCCGGAAGTGCTGGTGCGCGAGCCGGAACAGGTAGCCGAGATTTGCGTCCGGCTGGGGAAGCGGCGGCGATGGTGTTGTCAGCCTTTCTGACATAACAGGCACGATACGAGTTGTCAGTGAGTCTGTCAACTTGTACTTCGCCCGGAGCAGAAGGAGCGATGGCCCGCACAGCGTCCTGGCTCATTGTCCTGGCTCATTGTGCGCGGCTGTCGCCGGTCAGGGATGCAGGTAGCGGAGGACGGCGAGCACCCGGCGATGGTCGGAGTCCGACGGCGCCAGGCCGAACTTGCTGAAGATGCTCGCGATGTACTTCTCGACGGCCCGCTCCGAGATCACCAGGGTCGCGGCGATCGCGCCGTTGGACCGGCCTTCGGCCATCAGGGCCAGCACGTCGCGCTCTCTGGCCGTGAGGGAGCCGAGCCCGGTATCCCGGCGGCTGGCGCGCAGCAGTTGCGTGACGACCTCCGGATCGAGGGCAGTGCCGCCGGCCGCTACCCGGCTCAGCGCCTCGACGAATTCGTCGACGTCGCCAACCCGGTCCTTGAGCAGGTACCCGACCCCCGCGGCACCGCCACCGGGCGCCGCGCCGAGCAGGTCAGCCGCGTACCGGGTCTCGATGTACTGGGAGAACACCAGCACCCCGGTCGCGGGGTGGTCGCGGCGGATGGCGATCGCGGCGCGCAGGCCCTCGTCGGTGTAGCCGGGCGGCATCCGCACGTCCACCACGGCGGCGTCCGGATGGTGCTCGTCCACCGCGGCTAGCAGGTCGACGGCGTTGCCTACGGCGGCGAGGACCTGGTGGCCGCTGTCTGCCAGGATTTCAGCCAGGCCGGCTCGCACTACAGCCGAGTCTTCGGCGATGACGATCCTCATCGGAGCTCCGGTTCAGTCACGCGTGGGACGGCAGCTCAACGGTGACCACGCTAGGGCCTCCCGGCGGGCTGCTGAGCTGCAGCCTGCCGTCCACGGTCCTGATCCGGTCGGCGAGCCCGGCGAGCCCGCCGCGCGCCCCGGCCTGGGCGCCGCCGCATCCGTCGTCGCTGACCCGCACCCGCAGCTGCAGGCCGGGCACGTGGACGGCCTCCAGCGTGGCATGCCGGGCGCCGCTGTGCTTGGTCACGTTGGTGAGCAGCTCGGCGGCGCAGAAGTAGGCAATGGTCTCGATCGCGGCGGACGGACGCTCGGGCAGGTCGATGACCGTCTCGACGGGCAGGTCGCTGCGCGCGGCGAGGGTGGTGAGCGCGATGCCCAGGCCCTGGTCGAGCACGGTGGGATGGATGCCGCGGCAGAGGTCACGCAACTCGGCGATGGCCTCCTTGGCGCCGCGGTGCGCGGCGACGACCAGCTCCAGGGCCCTGTCCAGGTCGGTCTGCCCGGTCCCGTCGGTCATGCCGCCGAGCTTCTTCACGGCCAGCCCGAGCTTCATGGTGACAGCGACCATCTGCGCCTGCGCGCCGTCGTGCAGGTCGCGCTCGATCTGCCGCAGCCTCGCGGCCGAATCGTCCACCAAGCTGGTCCGGGATCGCTCCAGCTCCTGCACCCGGCGGACGCTGTCCTGCTGCAGGCGGTAGACGGTCCAGAAGATCAGCGCCGCCCCCGCCAGCGGCAGCACGCCCAGCAATGCCAGCGGCCCCGTCCAGGGGACCGAAGCGAGCAGGGCAACGCCGAGGACGACGTTGAAGATGCCACAGGCAATCCGCACACCCGCGTAGCGGCGGGGGCGGCGATACTCAAATTCCCTGACCAGCAGCCTCATCAGGACAGGCCGCGCGGGAGGGCTGCCGTCAGCGGGTGCGGACATCGGAATGCCTCCAGTGAGCTGTCCGGAGGCCCCAGTATCCACCCGGGCTAGCCCTGGGCACTGGCCTGCAGCCGGCGGACGGTCCAGAAGATCAGCGCCGCCCCCGCCAGCGGCAGCACGCCCAGCAATGCCAGCTGCCCCGTCCAGGGGACCGAAGCGAGCAGGGCGACGCCGAGGACGACGTTGAAGATGCCACAGGCAATCCGCACATCCGCATAGCGGCGGGGGCGGCGGTACTCAAATTCCCTGACCAGCAACCTCTCCAGGACCGATCGCGAGGGAGGGATGGTGCCAGCGGTTGCGTACATCGGAATGCCTCCGGTGAGCTGCGGTGCCCGGCTGCTCCGGTCACCTGCTATCTCAATGCTCGCCGGCCCTGAGCAGGAGAGGTACCGTGCGGACACCCGAACCTGAGGTACGGCTAGCACGGCCCGGGTTCAGCGTGCGACGCCCGGCTTCCGTTCCTCACCGCGGAACATTGTTCCCCGCGGAGTTGCGCCTCCCAGTTGAGAAGCTGCACTGGCTGTGCCGGGTGCCTGTTACGAGGAAAACCGCGATGAGCGAGAACACCGAGACCGCGACCCTCGCCGGGGGCTGTTTCTGGCCCGCGCAGCAACTGCTGCGTCACCGCGCCGGAGTCATCTCCACCCGCGTCGGCTACACCGGCGGGGAGAACGACAACCCGACCGCCGGCAACCATCCCGGTCACGCCGAGGCGGTCGAGGTCAACTTCGATCCCGGGCAGACCTCCTACCGGAACATCCTGGAGTTCTTCTTCCAGATCCACCGCCCCGACCTTGGTGAAGATCGTGTCGGCTCCGATTACCGCTCCGAGATCTTCTATACCAGCGACGAGCAGCGCCAGGTCGCCGAGGACACGATCGCCGCCGCCGACGCCTCGGGCATGTGGCCCGGCACGGTCGTTACCAAGATCAGCCAGGCCGGCCCCTTCTGGGCAGCCGAGGCCGAAGACCAGGACTATCTCCAGCGCTACAGCGACGGCAACAATCAGTTCAGCACGTATCGATCCCCTGCGCGATAGCCG
>NZ_JBARCR010000627.1:0-1595 GCF_049794275.1 Trebonia sp. | reverse complement strand
TCACTATGAACTCGGCTACCACGATCTGCACGCGCCGGACACAGATGCGATCAAGCAGTGGGCAACCGCCGCGCGCCAATTCGAACTGAACGTGGCGCTGAGATACTACGCAGAGCAGGCAGACCGTGTCTCCTACCGGACCGTCGGCGAGCTGTACCACGCCGATCCTGACGGCTGGGGACAGCTCCGGTGCGTGAAGTTCAGCCCGGCTATCCCGGAAGAGTGGGAAAAGGCCGACCTGGAGCGCACGGTTAAGGTCGATTTCATGGTTGAGGGGATCCAAGCCCTGGTGTACCGGATCGGGGGCGGGCCCTACGTGCGACGTCCGGCTGACCTGTCACTGAGCTGGACACCCTTCGACCACTGCAAGGCGGAACTGCTGCTGACCGAGCAGCTCGAGTTCGAGAAGGTAGGGCCGAAAACCATCATCGGCGTTCGGATCGACCCGTCGGTGTCGCGCGCCAAAGAGGCACCACCCTCATCATGATTACGGTGCAGCCCGTCGGCGGACGTCAGCAGATGCGGGGGAGGGGGTCGCCGACGAGCAGGTCGACGATCCTGGTGCCGCCGAAGGCCGTCTTCAGCTGAACGATCCCCGGCTGGCCGTCGGTCACGTGGCCGATGACCGCCGCGTCTTCGCCGAGCGGGTGGCCGCGCAGCGCCGCGATCGCGCGGTCGGCGCTGTCGCCGGGGACGACGACGACCATGCGGCCCTCGCAGGCGACGTACATCGGGTCGATGCCCAGCAGTTCGCAGGCGCCGCGCACCTCGTCCCGCACCGGAATGTCGTCCTCGCGGACCAGCACCCCGACCTCGGCGGCCGTGGCGATCTCGTTGAGGATCGTCGCCACCCCGCCGCGGGTGGCGTCCCGCATCGCGCGCGTCTCTGGAACCGCGTCGAGCAGGCTCGCGATCAGGCCGTTCAGCGGCGCGGTGTCCGACTCGATGTCCGCCTCGATGTCCAGCTCGCCGCGGGCGAGCATGATCGTGATGCCGTGGTCGCCGATCGGCCCGGACACGATGATCGCGTCGCCCGGCTGGGCCAGCGCGACGCCAAGTGAGACGTCCCGCGAGAGCAGTCCCACTCCGGCCGTGTTGATGTAGCAGCCGTCGGCCTTGCCGCGCTGCACGACCTTCGTGTCTCCCGTGACGATCTGCACCCCCGCCAAAGCAGCGGCGTCGCGCATGGACGCGGTGACCCGGACCAGGTCGGCGACGGGGAAGCCCTCTTCGAGGATGAAGCCCGCCGAGAGGTACAGCGGCGTGGCGCCGGCCACGGCCAGGTCGTTGACCGTGCCGTTGACGGCCAGGTCACCAATGTCACCGCCGGGGAAGAACAGCGGCGAGACAACGTAGGAGTCGGTAGTGAGCGCCGCCCGTACCCCGGACAGCGACAGCCCCGCCGCGTCCTCGAGCGGCTCGAGCAGCGGGTTGCGGAACGCGTCGAGGAAGATCGCCTCGACCAGGGTGCGGGTGGCCTTGCCGCCCGCCCCGTGCGACATGGTGACCCGTTCCTCACGCACCCGGGGCCGCCTGCGCCTGGCGCGGTCGATCCGCTCGAGCACCTGCCGCTCTCTGTCGGCCACCGGCAGCAC
>NZ_JBARCR010000626.1:0-3407 GCF_049794275.1 Trebonia sp. | reverse complement strand
AGCTTCCGCTCGCGGAGATGCTCCGCGCCCTGCCATCCGGCCTGCCCGTCTCGGTCGAAGCGCCGTGCCAGTCCGCGCGGGCTAGGCTCACCCCCGCTCAGTACGCCGCGCAGGCCAGGCAGGCGCTGTGCGCAGTGCTCGGCTGACGGCATGCGCGCCTTCCCGGCGGCCCGGCGCCGCTCAGCCACTCACCGCACTGTCACCAGCGTCACTGTCACCGGCGTCCTCGCCCAGGTACGCGGGCAGCATCGGCGGCGGCATCGGCCCCTTGTTCCTGCGGCCCTGCTGGCTCTCTTCCCAGCCGTGCGCCAGGATGCCGATGGTCCGGCTGAGCACGAACAGCCCGCGTGCCAGCGGCGGCGCGAACCCGAGCTCGGCATAGATCACCGCGGTGGCGCCGTCGATGTTCATCGGGACGGGCCTGCTCCGGCCCCGGTTCAGCGCGTCCTCGACGGCGAGCGCGGCACGCAAGTAGTCGCCGGACACGACCTGCTGCTCCGCGGCGTTGGCCACCATGCCGAGCAGCGGAGCGCGCCGCGGGTCGACCGGATGGAAGCGGTGCCCGAACCCCGGAACGTACCGCGACTTCGCCTGCCAGGCCGCGAGCACCCGGTCGGTGGCGGCAGCCAGGTCCTCGCCGTCCCGCTCGGCCTCGCGGATCTCGCCGAACAGCTGCACCGCCTGCTCTCCGGCGCCGCCGTGCACGTCGCCGAGCATCCCGACCCCGGTCGCCACCACCGTGTTCAGCCCGACGCCGCAGGTGGCGGCCATCCGGGCAGCCGCTATCGAGGGGGCCTGCGGGCCGTGGTCGGCCCCCGCCACAAGCGCCGCCTCGAGCAGCGCCTCCTGTGCGGGAGACGGCAATGAGCCCCGGATCAGCAGCCAGGCTGCCGATACCAGGCTGGTCGAGCCGATCAGGTCCTGCACGGGCCGGCCGCGGTACTCGATCACGCCGGGTTCGATCCTGGAGACCGAGGTTCCCCACCACCGGGTCACATCGTCAAGCGTTGTCACGACACCCTCCTGGAGACGCGCCAGTCATCGACGAGCGACGCCCGTTCGGCGTTGTGCTCTCCGAGCAGCGGCGGCGGGGCCGGCGGCCGCAGCGGCTCACCGTCGATGAGCACGCCGTTCCCGCTGACTCGCAGCACCCTGCCAGAGCCGTCCGGGTACGGCAGGTCGGTAAAGAAGCCGCGATACGCGAGCTGGTCGAGTTCCACCGCCTGCGGCACGGTCAGGATCCGCGCGGCCGGCACGCCGACCGCGGTCAGCGCCTGCTCCCACTCGACGGCGGTCCGCTGGCTGAGCGCCGCGTTGAGCTCGTCGCTGAGCGCGGCGCGGTTGCGCTTCCTCGCCTCCCGGTCGGCGAACCGGGGATCGGTGGCGAGCTGCGGCCTGCCCACCTCGCGGCACAGCTTCTCGAACTGCTCTTGCTGGTTGGCCGCGATGTTCAGCGGCCCGTCGGCCGCGTCGAAAGTGCCCGACGGCGCGGCCGTGGCGTTCTGATCGCCCATCGGCTCTGGCGCGACCCCGGTGACCTGGTAGTTGGACACGGTCCAGCCCATCGCGGAGATGGCGGCCTCGAGCATGGACACGTCGAGGAAGCAGCCGCGGCCGGTCTCCCCCCGGCCGGCCAGCGCCGCGGCGATGGCCATCGCAGCCATCAGGCCGCCCACCGTGTCGCAGATCGGGAAGCCGACTCGCAGCGGCGCGGTCTCCGGCGTCCCGGTGATGGACATCATCCCGGACAGACCCTGGATCACCTGGTCATAGGCGGGCGCGCGGCGCATCGGCCCGGACTGTCCGAACCCGGAGATCGCGCAGTACACCAGCCGCGGGTTCAGCTCGCGGAGCTCGGGCCAGCCGAAGCCGAGCCTGGCCAGGACACCGGCGCGGAAGTTCTCGAGCAACACGTCGGTCTCGCGCACCATGCCCTCGAACACCTCGCGGTCGCCAGCCGCCTTCAGGTTCAGCTCAACGGACCTCTTGCCGGCGTTCTGGGCGAGGAACGAGGCACCGATCCCCATCTCGTTCAGATCCACGTCCGGGCCGAGATGCCTGGCCAGGTCCCCCTCCCCCGGCAGCTCGATCTTGACGACGTCCGCGCCGAGCAGCATCAGCTGATAGCTGCAGTAGGGGCCGGCCAGGACGTTGGTGAGGTCGAGTACCCGGATGCCGCTGAGCGGTTTGTGCTGCATGCGCATACTCCTTGGGGGCACCAGGAAGGTGCTAGCTGTCGGTCCTCAGGTGGCCGGGCCGAGCGGATGGTCGAACCCTCGCTCGGACATCCGCGCGGCGGCCTGCTTCAGGTCGGTCGTGAAGGCTGCCACCCGTTCCGCCGTGAAGCGCAGCGTGGGGCCGCTCAGCGCCAGCGCTGCCACCACGGCGCCGGAGCGGCCGGTGACCAGCGCCGCGACCGCGGACAGGCCCTCCTCCCGTTCGCCGTGGCTGACCGCGTACCCGTCACGCCGGGCGGCGGCCGCCCACTTCCGCAGCGTCTCCAGATGGCTGTCGCCCTCAGGCGAGCGGCGCGCGACGCGGGCGAGCAGCGCGTCCGGCGCGTCGCTGAGCAAGACCTTGGACGAGGCGCCCGCCCACAGCGGGAGCTCGTCGCCCACCTGGACGACGTGGCGCAGCGGGCGAGGCGACTCCTGCTGCGCGACGCACACCCGGCAGATGTCGCGCAGCACGTACAGGTTCACCGTCTCCTGGTGCCTGGCGCCGAGTTCGCGCATCAGCGCCTGCGTCTCGGGCGGCAGCTGCCAGCTTCGCCGGGCCAGATAAGCCCAGCGCCACAGCCCCGGCCCGGCGACGTACCCGCCGGAGGTGGCCCACAGCAGCCCGCTGTGCTCGAGCGTGTGCACCAGGCGGAGCACCGTGGTCTTCGGCAGGCCGGTCGCCTCCGTGATGTCGCGGATCGACACCGACGGTTTCTCCTCGGTCAGCAGGGACAGGATGTCGAGCGCCCGGCGGATGCTCCTGACGCCCTGCACGTCGGCGGAATCCCCGCTCTGCCCCGGCCGTGCCGCCGCTGTCTCCACGTGTGCCTCACTATCCGGATCGGTCTGACCCACGGACTTTCCAACATGGTGCCCTCCGCCGAGTCCGGTTCGTTGGGCGCCAGGCCAGCTTCACATCTGCGCAACTTTCTCGCCGACGCTATTGCCATACCCGACGGCCAGACCGTACGTTACACCCCATCCGTATAACGGTTCAATTGAACCATTAGGTGGACCTCGTGATTACCGAAGAGATAGCAACCGCACCGGCGCTCATCGCGGGCAAGTGGTTGCGAGACGGTCCGTGGACCGAGCGAACCGGCCCGTACGTGCGGCAGGTGGTCAGCCGCGCGGTGGCGGCAACCCCCGCCGACGTCGCGGCGGCGGTCCGCTTCGCCAGGGATGCAG
>NZ_JBARCR010000625.1:0-7683 GCF_049794275.1 Trebonia sp. | reverse complement strand
TCAGGGGGTGGGGCGGCGGGGGTCCCGGCGCTGGTTTCTCGTCATCGAGACCATGAGGTGGCCGTAGCCCGTGTCTTCGTCGTCCTCGTCAAGCAGGCTTGCCACCTGTTCGATGTTGACGTCGCTGACCACGTTCGTCTGATGGCCGCGCGAGTCCCTGGACAGCTCCGCCACCCGGGCGGCCTCCTGCTCGGCGAACGCCCGGTCCGCGGCGGCCTGCCGCTCGGCCTCCTGCTGCGCGGCGGCGAACTGCGCGGCGGCCTGCTGCGCCCCGGCCAGCAAGTGCGGCTTGATCCACATGAAGTAGCCGATCCACACCGAGCCCGTCGAGGCGGACCAGTCGCTTCCGCTGAGGTAGTGCACGGTCTGGACCAGCGCGTGGGCGATGGTCGGGTACTGCGTATCCGGGAAGCCGTCGGCCCAGTTCTGCCCGCCCACCCGGCGCAGCGCGTCGGCGACCACGCCCAGGGGCTGGTCGGTGAGCGCGACCCACAGGAGCGACTGAGCCATCCGTTCGCAGAACGCCCACATGTCAGGGGCCTGAGTGCTGGCCAGCTCCGGGACAAGGCTGGTGATGTCGTAGTGCAGCTGCCGGACGAACACTTCCCGGTTCCTGGACAGCTGGGCCGCTGACTGCCGGATGGCCGGCCAGGATCCAACGTCGAATGCCTGCTGCGCCTGCGGGCGCTCTGCTGCCTCAGCCATGTCAGATCCCCTCCTTATGTCTAAGCGTCAGCGGCATGTCCAGGCGTTAACGCCACGCGCCGCGGAGTCTTGCGTCAGGCGCGACCACCTCTTTCCGCGCCAACCCCGGTAAGCGCCCGCACTTGCATGCGGGCGAACCTGGCCGAGTCGGCGGGCCGCCGGTCGGTGATGGTGCCGAGCCAGCCGAGGAAGAACGCCACCGGGATGGCCACGATCCCTGGGTTGTTCAGCGGGAAGAACGCGAAGTTCACGTGCCGGTCCGTGATCAGCGACGAGCTGGCGCCGGAGACCACGGGAGAGAAGATGATCAGGCCGACCGAGGTGATCAGCCCGCCGTAGATGCTCCACAGCGCGCCTCGCTCGGTGAACCGCGGCCAGAAGAGCGAGTACAGGATCGACGGCAGGTTCGCCGACGCCGCGATCGCGAACGCCAGCCCCACCAGGAACGCGACCTCTATGCCCTTCGCGTAGGCCCCGCCGATCACCGCGACGGTCCCGATCACCACCGCGGTGATCCGCGCCACCCGGATCTCATCGCCAGGCTCGGCTTCCCCGTGGCGGACGAGGCCGGCGTACACGTCGTGCGCGAAGCTGGCGCTCGCGGTGATCGTCAGGCCGGCCACGACCGCCAGGATGGTGGCGAACGCCACGGCCGCCACGATGCCGAAGAGCAGCGTCCCGCCCAGCTTGTCGGCCAGCAGGGGAACGGCGGAGTCGCCGCCGCCTGGCGCGGCCAGGATGCGCTTGCCCCCTACCAGCCACATCGCGCCGAAGCCGAGCAGCAGCGTGCACAGGTAGAACAGTCCCACCAGCCAGATGGTCCACACGACGCTCCGGCGTGCCTCTCGCGCGTTCGGCACCGTGTACAACCGCATCAGCACGTGCGGCAAGCCGGCCGTGCCGAGCACGAGCGCCAGCGCCAGCGAGACGAAGTCGAGTTTGGTGGTCGTGCTCACCCCGTATTCGAGGCCGGGGCCGAGCACGCGGGTGCCTGCCGGGCTGGACGCCGCGGCGTGCTGCAGCAAACTGGGCAGGCTGAACCCTGCCCTGGACAGCACCCACACGGTGGTCACCGCCGCGCTGGCCGCGAGGATCGTGGCCTTGACGATCTGCACCCAGGTCGTGCCCTTCATCCCGCCGACGAGCACGTAGAAGATCATGAGGATGCCGACGACGGCGACGACGAGGTCCTGGCCAACAGTGCTCTTCACGCCAAGCAGGAGGCTCACCAGGGCGCCGGCGCCAGCCATCTGGGCGAGCAGGTAGAACAGGCTGACCGTGAGGGTGGAGACCGCGGCGGCGGCGCGCACCGGGGGCGCCTTCAGCCTGAGGTCGAGAACGTCCGCCATCGTGTACCGGCCGGTGTTCCTGAACGGCTCCGAGATGAGCATCAGGACGAGCAGCCAGCCGACCAGGAAGCCGATCGAGTAGAGGAAGCCGTCATACCCGTAGATGGCGATGATGCCCGCGATGCCGAGGAATGAAGCGGCCGACAGGTAGTCGCCGCCGATCGCGATGCCGTTCTGCCAGCCGGTGAAGGCCCGCCCGCCCGCGTAGTAGTCGTTGGTTGACCTGTTCCTTCCGGCCGCGCTCACGGCGATGACGAGGGTCACCACGACGAAGAAGGCGAAGATGCCGAAGTTGAGCGCGGGCGTGCCGACCGTGAAAGGCGTACCCGTGGCTGCCAGGCCAGTCACGGCTGTTGTCCTCCTTCGAGGCGGTGTCGCAGCCGGTCAGACAGCGGGTCGAGTCTGCGCCGCGCCCAGTGGCGGTAGCTCATGGCGATCGCGAATGTCGAAACGAACTGCAGGACGCCGAAGCAGAGCCCCACGTTCACGTCGCCGAACACGCTAATCCGCATGAAGCCGGGTGCGAACACGGCGATCATCACGAAGAGGAAGTACCAGATGATGAACAGGGTGCACACCGGCCTTACGAAGGACCCGTAGCGCCGCTGAATAGTCCAGAAATCCCGGCTAGCCCTGACGGCCTCGTAGCCAATGGCACTGGGCTGGGGCACCGCCGCCGTACCGTCGACGTGCCAAGGGGGTGCGTCGCTCCAGGGGGGAGATTGGTATGAGTCCGCCGTGCTGCCGGCATTCCCCCGACTAGGTTGGAATAGGGACATGCCGCGTTCCTTCCGCCGCATCTCACGCTATACCGGGGTCTTGGCGACATAGGGAACTTTTGCGGAAATTACGTGTTGTCCCAGGGGTCACGGCAATCCCATGGGCTCGCCAGGGCAGCCCGCCCGGTACGGGCGCTGGGCCCGGTGAGTTATGGTTAGTTGAGGTCAAGCAAGTAGTCGGCAGACATTGAGGAGCAGGGGGACCCGCCCATGACGGTTAGTTCCAAGGCGGCGGGTAAGCCCGCGGGGACTAGCTGGACGCCAGGACCGAACTACAAGTGGATCGCGCTGTCCAACACCACGCTCGGCGTGCTGATGGCGACGATCAACCAGTCGATCGTGCTGATCGCGCTGCCGGACATCTTCCGCGGCATCGGGCTGAACCCGCTGAGTCCGGGGAACACCAGCTACCTGCTGTGGATGTTCATGGGCTTCATGGTCGTGACCGCTGTGCTCGTGGTGTCGTTCGGGCGGCTCGGCGACATGTTCGGCCGGGTCCGCATGTACAACCTTGGCTTCCTGGTCTTCACCGTCGCCTCGATCTTCCTGACCCTGACCTGGATGCACGGCGTAGCCGCCGCGCTGTGGCTGATCTTCTGGCGCATCGTGCAAGGCATCGGCGGCGCGTTCCTGTTCGCTAACTCGACCGCCATCCTCACCGACGCGTTCCCTAGCAACCGGCGCGGCACGGCGCTCGGCCTGAACTCGATCGCGGCCATCGCAGGCTCGTTCATCGGCCTGATCCTCGGCGGCGTCCTCGGCCCGGTGAACTGGCACCTCATCTTCCTCGTCTCGGTGCCGGTCGGCGTGTTCGGCACCGTCTGGGCGTACTTCATGATGCACGACATCGGCATCCGCAAGCACGCGCGGATGGACTGGTGGGGCAACGTCCTGTTCGGCGGCGGCCTGATCGCGGTGCTGGTCGGGATTACCTACGGCCTGCTGCCGTACGGCGGGCACCCGATGGGCTGGACCAACCCGTGGGTGCTCACCGCGATGATCGGCGGCGTGGCGCTGCTGGTCATCTTCGTCATCGTGGAGACGAAGGTCGCGGAACCGCTGTTCCGCATGTCGCTGTTCAAGATCCGGCCGTTCGCGGCGGGCAACATCGCGAGCCTGGCCATGGCGCTCAGCCGCGGCGGCATGCAGTTCATGCTGATCATCTGGCTGCAGGGCATCTGGCTGCCGCTGCACGGCTACAGCTTCAGCCAGACGCCGCTGTGGGCCGGCATTTACCTGATCCCGCTGACGATCGGCTTCCTGTTGTCAGCGCCGCTGTCCGGCATCCTTTCCGACCGTTTCGGCGCCAAAGCGTTCACCGTGGGCGGCGCGGTGCTGACAGCGGCGACCTTCCTTGTCCTCGCGTTCCTGCCGGTGAACTTCGTCTACTGGCAGTTCGCGCTGCTCGTCGCCCTCAACGGCTTCGGCACCGGCCTGTTCGTGTCGCCGAACCGTGCCGAGATGATGAACTCCGTGCCGGCCAATCAGCGCGGCGCCGCGGGCGGCATGATCGCCACGTTCATGAACTCCGCGTCCGTGCTGTCGATCGGCATCTTCTTCTCGCTGATGATCATCGGGCTGTCGAGCAAGCTGCCGACGACGCTGTTCAGCGGCCTGACCGCGCAGGGCGTCCCGGCCAGCGCGGCCACGCCGATCTCGCACCTGCCGCCGATCGGGGTACTGTTCGCCGCGTTCCTCGGCTACAACCCGGTGCAGCAGCTGCTCGGCCCGCTGCTGCACCAGCTCAGCCCGGCGCACGCCGCGTACCTGATCGGCCGGCAGTTCTTCCCGCACCTGATCACCGGCCCGTTCCACGACGGACTCGGCGTCGCCTTCGGGTTCGCGATCGCGGCCTGCCTGATCGGCGCCATCGCCTCGGCGCTCACCGGTCCGCGGAAGAGGAGCCTGGGCGCGAAGGAGTCGGTGGGCTCCGAGCTGGCCGCGGTGGCCGCGGAGGGCACCGGCATCGAGCCGAGCGAACTGGTCGTCCCCGACATGGTCAGCGACACGGCAGAGCCAGCGGAGAAGCCAGGCCGTGCGAGCTAGCGGGGAACCGCCCGTCCACGGCTAAGGCGCGGGGTTGGCTCTCCTATTTCGGCTACGGGACGGTATCCTGCGGATGAGGAGCGGGTTAACAGATCTGGCGTCGCTCCGCTTAGTGGGGTTCCCGGGGATGATGGCCCTGGTAAGTATTCGGCGCGATACCCGAGGAGACCGTTGCGCGTGAGCGAAAGTCGCCCGGCCGCAGTACTGGTCCTCGCCGCGGGCGAGGGCAGGCGCATGAAGTCGCGCCTTCCCAAGGTCCTGCATTCGCTGTGCGGGCGCAGCATGGTCGGCCACGCCCTGGCAGTGGCCGGCGAGCTCGACCCGGAACGGCTCGTGGTCGTCGTCGGGCACGGCAGGGATCAGGTGAGTGCGGAGGTGACTGGGCAGTCACCGGGAGCGCTGGTCGTCGTCCAGGACCAGCAGCTCGGCACCGGGCACGCGGTGCGGATGGTCACCGAGACGCTCGGCGACTTCCGCGGCACCGTCGTCGTCACGTACGGGGACATGCCGCTGCTGCGCGGCCAGACGCTGCGCGAGCTCGTGGACGTTCACCACGCTGGCGGCAACGCTGTCACGGTGCTGACCGCCACCGGTGACCCGGCGGGCTACGGGCGGATTGTGCGGGACGCCGACGGGGCGTTCCTCCGCATCGTGGAGCAGCGCGACGCCACCCCGGCGGAGCTCGCCATCGACGAGTACAACTCGGGCTGCTACGCCTTCGACGGCGCGCTGCTCGCGGACGCGATCAAACGGGTGACGACCGACAACACCCAGCAGCAGGAGTACCTGACCGACGTGGTGGGGATCCTGCGCGGCGACGGGCACCCGATCGGGACGGTGCTGGCCGCCGACGTTGCGGAGATCCACGGCGTCAACGACCGCGTGCAGCTCGCGGCGGCACGGCGGGCGCTCAACGACCGGATCCTCGAGCACTGGATGCGGGCCGGCGTCACCATCGTTGACCCGGCCACGACATGGGTCGACGTCACCGTCACGATCGGACAGGACGCGGAGATCGGCCCGCAGGTCCAGCTGACAGGCGCCACCGCCATCGCGGACGGCGCGCGGATCGGCCCCGGCTGCCTTCTCGAGGACGCTGTTGTCGGCAAGGACGCCGTGCTGCTCTACGCGGTCTGCCGCCAAGCCGAGGTCGGGCCTGGCGTGACCGTGGGTCCCTACGCCTTCCTGCGGCCGGGCACCCGTATCAGCGAGAACGCGCACATCGGCTGCCACGTGGAGCTCAAGAACGCCGAGGTCGGACCGGGCGCCAAGGTCCCGCACCTGACATACGTGGGGGACGCGCACATCGGTGCCGACGCCAACATCGGCGCGGGCACGATCTTCGCCAACTACGACGGGGTCGGCAAGCACCATACTGACGTCGGCGAGCACGCCTTCGTCGGCAGTAACAGCGTGCTCGTGGCGCCGGTCGCTATTGGCGACGGCGCGTACACCGCGGCGGGCTCGGTGATCACCGGAGACGTGGCGTCCGGTGAGCTCGGCGTGGCACGGGGACGGCAGCACAACTCTCACGGATGGGTGGAGCGCAACCGGCAGGGAACGCGGTCCGCCGACGCAGCGAAACGAGCCCGTTCGGAATAATTGAAGGAGAAAAGTTCCAGGTGAGCGGCATGACGGCGTCCAACCAGAAGAAACTGATGTTCTTTGGCGGGCGGGCATACCCCGAGCTTGCCGCCGAGGTCGCCGACTGCATGGGAATCGAGCCGGGGCCAGCCAGGCTTTATGACTTCGCCAACGGCGAGATCATGGTCAGGTACCTCGAGTCGGTCCGCGGCTGCGACGCGTTCGTGCTGCAGAGCCACACCTCGCCGATCAACCAGTGGATCATGGAACAGCTGATCATGGTCGACGCGCTCAAGCGGGCATCGGCGAAGCGGATCACGGTGGTGACGCCGTTCTTCGGCTATGCGCGGCAG
Source organism: Trebonia sp. (assembly GCF_049794275.1). Classification (NCBI taxonomy): domain Bacteria; kingdom Bacillati; phylum Actinomycetota; class Actinomycetes; order Streptosporangiales; family Treboniaceae; genus Trebonia; species Trebonia sp. The sequence continues at coordinate 867 of NZ_JBARCR010000625.1, read as the reverse complement.
GACAAGAAGAACCGCGGCAGGGAACCGATTTCCGCGCGCCTTGTCGCTGACCTGTTCGCGACCGCGGGCGCCGACCGGCTGATGGCCGTGGACCTGCACACCTCCCAGATCCAGGGCTTCTTCGACGGGCCGGTGGACCACCTGTTCGCGCTGCCGATCCTTGCGGGCTACCTGGAAGGCAAGCTGAACGTCAGCAACGTGACCGTGGTCGCGCCGGACGCCGGCCGGGTGCGGGTCTGCGAGCGGTGGACCGACCGGCTTGGCTGCCCGCTGGCCATCATCCACAAGCGGCGCGACCCTGACGTCGCCAACCAGGTCAAGGTCTTCGAAGTGGTGGGCCAGGTGGCCGGCCGTACCTGCATCCTGGTGGACGACATGATTGACACCGGCGGGACGATCGCCAAGGCGGCGGACGCGCTGTTCGACCAGGGCGCGGAGCGAGTCATCGTGGCGGCCACGCACGGGGTCTTGTCCGGGCCCGCGATCGACATCCTGAAGAACTCCCGGATCAGCGAGGTGGTCATCACCAACACGCTGCCGGTGCAGCAGGAGAAAAGGTTCGACAAGCTGACCGTGCTGTCCATCGCGCCGCTGCTGGCGCGGGCCATCAATGAGGTGTTCAGCGACGGTTCGGTGACCAGCCTGTTCGACGGGCAGAGCTGAGACATGGTCGCGGCCCCTGGCCTGAGGTTTGTCTCTACCTCCTGCCAAGGGCCGCGGCCCCGTCCCGCCATTCCCCGGTTTGGCGGGACGGGGGTCAATGCGACGAGCCGGGACCGTCCACTCCACGGTCCCCGCCGCCAGAGGCCGGGCTGAGGTCGCGCCCCGTGCCCCCGCTGCTCTGTGGCCATACTCGCGGCATTGATT
>NZ_JBARCR010000624.1:0-4153 GCF_049794275.1 Trebonia sp. | reverse complement strand
GTGCGGACCAGGCCGACGCCGGTCGCGCCGAACCGGCGGGCCCGCGCGCAGTCCGGGCCGTTGTCCGCGTTCGCGTGCACGCCGAGCCGGCGGGCCTCGTCCGCGCGGGTCATGATCCGGTGTACGGCGGCGACGAGCTCGTCGTTGTCCGGTGCCAGCGTGCCCTCGAAGTACTGCACCACGTTGGACGCGACCACCGGGACCTCGCCCAGGTACACCACGCCCGAGGTGCCGTCGATGGAGATCACGTCACCTTCGCTGACCACGACGCCGCCTGGTGCGGTGAACTTCTTGCCGCGGGTGTCGACGGTCAGCTCGTCGGCGCCGCAGACGCAGGTCTTGCCCATGCCGCGGGCGACCACCGCCGCGTGGCTGGTCTTGCCGCCGCGGCTGGTGAGAACGCCCTGGGCGGCGATCATGCCGGGCAGGTCGTCGGGGTTGGTCTCGCGGCGGACCAGGATGACGCGCTCGCCGCGGTCCGCCCACGCGACCGCGGCCGCCGAGTCGAAGACCACCTTGCCCACGGCGGCGCCCGGCGAGGCGCTGATCGCCTTGGCGATCCTGGTGACGTCACCGGAGACGTCGAAGCGCGGGAACATCAGCCTGGCCAGCTCGTCGCCGGACACCCGGTTCACGGCCTCGTCCATGTCGATCAGGCCCTGGTCCACGAGCTGTATCGCGATGCGGAACGCCGCCGCCGCGGTGCGCTTGCCGACCCGGGTCTGCAGCATCCACAGCTTGCCGCGCTCGATCGTGAACTCGATGTCGCACAGGTCCTTGTAGTGGTTCTCCAGCGTCCGCATGATCTGCATGAGCTGGTCGTAGGAGGCCTTGTCGAGCCGCTCCAGGTCCTGCAGCGGCACAGTGTTGCGGATCCCGGCCACCACGTCCTCGCCCTGCGCGTTCTGCAGGTAGTCGCCGTAGACGCCCTGCGCGCCGGTGCCCGGGTCGCGGGTGAACGCCACGCCGGTGCCCGAGTCGTCGCCCAGGTTGCCGAATACCATCGCCACCACGTTCACGGCCGTGCCGAGGTCCGCGGGGATGCGCTCCTGGCGGCGGTACAGGATCGCGCGGTCGGCGTTCCACGACTCGAACACCGCCTTGATGGCCAGGTCCATCTGGTCACGCGGGTCCTGCGGGAAGTCGCGCTTGGCGTGCTCGGCGACGATCTCCTTGAAGGCGCTCACCAGGGCCTTGAGGTCCTCGGCGGTCAGCTGGGTGTCGCTGGCCACGCCCTTGGCCTGCTTCGCGCCGTCGAGCGCGTCCTCGAAGTGCTCGCCGTCGATGCCGAGCACCGTCTTGCCGAACATCTGGATCAGCCGCCGGTAGGCGTCCCAGGCGAACCGCTCGTTGCCCGACTGCTTGGCCAGGCCGAGCACCGACTCGTCGGACAGCCCGATGTTGAGGACGGTCTCCATCATGCCGGGCATGGAGAACTTGGCCCCTGACCTCACGCTGACCAGCAGCGGGTCGCCGGGGTCGCCGAGCTTGCGGCCCATGGCCTGCTCAAGGTCCTCCAGGTGCGCGGCTACCTCGTTGTCAAGACCCTCGGGCGTCCTGCCGTGGGTGAGGTAGTAGCGGCACGCATCGGTGGTGATCGTGAACCCCGGCGGCACCGGCAGGCCGATGTTGGTCATCTCGGCGAGGTTCGCGCCCTTGCCCCCGAGCAGGTCCTTGAGATCCTTGTTTCCTTCTGTGAAGTCATAGACGAACTTCGGCACTGAACGCTCCTCGCGCAGGCAGACTCTTTTTTTCGACCCTACTCCGCTCCGGTCTGCTCTCGTGACGTGACCGTAACGGATTGCCCGATATTTGGTTTAGACCCTTGGTATAGACCGCGGGCAATCTCCGGGCGCCAGGCAACCTCGGCGCCGCTCGAGCGTTTGAAAGACGTGGACACAGCGAACACGGATGTTCCACCGCACGCCACTCACGCGGTGACGGCGCTGTACGCCGAGCACGGCCTCCGCCTGGTCCGGCTGGCCGTCATCATGCTCGGCGACCGGGCCACGGCGGAAGACGTCGTGCAGGACGCCTTCCTCGGGCTGTACCGCCGCTGGGACAGCCTGACCGATACCTCGCACCCGCTCGCCTACGTGCGCGCCAGCGTGATGAATGGGTGCCGGTCGGCACTGCGCCGCAGGTCGCGCGGCGCCGTCGGCCTGTTCACCGAGCCGCCCGCGGAGTCCGCGGAGGCGCGCGCCCTGGTGAGCGAGGAGTACCGGGCGGTGGTGGCCGCGATCAGGCGGCTGCCGGCCCGGCAGCGCGAGGCGCTGCTGCTGCGCTACTACCTCGACATGACCGAGGACGAGACCGCGCGGGCCATGGGGGTCAGCCGCGGCACGGTCAAGTCCGCCACGTCCCGCGCGCTCGCCGCGATCGGGCGAATCCTCAAGGAGGAGTCATGACTCCGGCCGAACGCGTGGTGCGCGCCGCCACGCGCGCCTACGGCGAAACCGTCACCGAGGTCCGGCCGCTCGACCTGACCGCTGCCGCCAACCCAGGCGAACGGTACGTCCGTCTGCGCCGGAGGCGCCACTTCCCCGCATGGATGGCACCTGTCGCAGCTGCGGCGGCCGTGATAGCGCTCGCGATCTCCCTGGTGACTCTCAGGACAACCCCGTCCCGGCCGGCTCCTGCCTCCGGCGGCGTGCCCCGGTACTACGCGGCTCTGATTCCGCAGCCCCCGCAGGGTTTTCAGAACAAACTGGCCGTGGGCGACACGTTCACCGGAGCGCGCCTAGCCACCCTGACGCCGGCCCGGGGCAACTCGTTCGCCGCCGTGACAGCGGCCGCGGACGACCGGACCTTCGTCGTCGCCACCCAGCCCATTGCCACTGTTGCTCCTGACAACCGGGTCCCGCCAAGAACGTGGTACCTGCTGCGGATCGCGCCAGGCAGCTCGTCTCAAGTGCGGCTGACCAGGCTGCCTATTCCGGACCTGAAGGGTGACGATGTCCTCGCGGTCGCGCTGTCCGGTTCTGGCCGGGAAATCGCGGTCGGCTTGATCCCCAACTACGCGACATCACCCAAGTCGCCGGTACAGCTACGGGTCTACTCGGTGACCACCGGGAAGCTGGAGCGCGCCTGGTCAACCAGCGACCAGACCGTCTTCGGCGGCCCGGGCCGGTTCAGCGTTGAGTCGCTGAGCACCACCGCACTGACCTGGGTCGACGACGACCGTGCCCTAGCGTTTCCCACCATCTCGGTGGCCTCGTACCCGCGCAAACACGAGGACATCACGCATGAGACGATGCGACTGCTCGACATGTCGGCAGGCGGCAGCGACCTCATCACGGACAGCCGGGTCATCTGGTCGACGGAGGGCTTCTCCAATCCGTTCACCGGCTACTACAGCCAGCTGAGCTGCGCGAACACCTCCATCATCCCGATGCTCACCGCCGACGGGAAGACGATCGTGTGTGCCGCCGTCAAGCCCCTGACCCCGCAGGGGCCCGTTCCCGCGGGCGGCGGACGCTGGACGCTGGCGTGGCTGGCGTACTCGACTTCGGCCCCGACCGTGGCCCGCACCGTGGCTCAGGTCACCGTCGCCGCGCCCAAGTGGACTGCTCCCGCGATCGACCTGCTGTGGGCCGACTCGTCGGGTGGCACGCTGATCGGCACGTGGAGCATCAGGGCGGCGATCGCCGGCTTCATTGACCCGAACTCGCCGGCGGCCTACCCGCAGCATTGGGGCGTGATCGCCGATGGCAAGTTCCGGCCGCTGACGACCATGGGCGACCTGAACGTCTTCAGTGCCATCGCCTGGTAGCGCCGCCGCGTTATTCGCGAGACAACCTTCGCGGGCCGGCCGAGTCTTTACTACGTGGACCACGTGGACACGGAACACGCCGGCGCCGGGGCCTGGACGGCCGAGCGGCATGTGACGGCGCTCTACCAACGGCACGCGCTCAGCCTGGCCCGGCTGGCCCTGCTCATGCTCGGCGACTCGGGGGCCGCCGAGGACGTCGTGCAGGACGCATTCCTCGGCCTGTACCGCCGCTGGGACAGCCTGGCCGACCCGTCGGCCGCCCCGGCCTACCTGCGCACCAGCGTGCTGAACGGCTGCCGCACCGCGATGCGCCGCCGGTCCAGGCGCGAGGTCCCTCCCGACGGGCGGCCCGCCGAATCGGCCGAGGCGGCGGTTCTGCTC
>NZ_JBARCR010000623.1:0-3452 GCF_049794275.1 Trebonia sp. | reverse complement strand
ACGGCGCCGATGCCCGGCAGCTGTGCAACGATCTGCTTCAGGTCATGACCTAACTGGGAGCCGCCTATCGGAATCGAACCGATGACCTACGCATTACGAGTGCGTCGCTCTAACCGACTGAGCTAAGGCGGCGTGCTGTCCTCGCGGACGGCGCTCCGTAAGCTTACCGGGTTCGCCGATTGGGGCCCGCCGCACGTGCCCAGACCGCGGGCGGGAGGGAGAATCGGAGCGTGAGGCTGACCACGGAGGACGCGCGAGCGCGGTTCGCCGCCCAGCGCGTGGCCCGGCTCGCCACGGCCGGGCGGGACGGCCAGCCGCACCTGGTGCCCGTCACGTTCGCGGTGGACGGGGACCGGATCTGCACCGCCGTGGACCACAAGCCCAAGACGACACCGAACCTGCGGCGGCTGCGGAACATCGCGGAGAACCCCCGGGTCACACTGCTCACCGACCATTACACCGACGACTGGACCGGACTCTGGTGGGTCCGCGTCGACGGCCACGCGAGCGTCGTCACCGACGAGACCGCGATGCAGCCCTACCTGGACCTGCTGGCCGAGCGGTACGAGCAGTACCGCCGGGCACGCCCGGCCGGCCCGGTCATCGTTATCGAGGCCGAGCGCTGGACCGGCTGGTCCGGCAGTGCCTAGACGAAATCCGCCCCCTCCGATCGTCATACCAGGAGCAGCGAAAGGGAGGCGGCGATGAGCAAGCTGGACAAGACCTTCACGGCGACCCTGCTGAAGAGCCCGAGCAAGGGCGGCTGGACCTACGTCGTCATGCCCGGTTCCGTGGACTACTTCGGCACCCGCGGGCTGGTGAAGGTGCGCGGCACCGTGGACGGCAGGCCGTTCCAGAGTTCCTTCATGGCCCTCGGCGACGGCACGCACAAGCTGCCGATCAAGACCGGCCTGCGCAAGTCGATCGGCAAGGAGGCCGGCGAGACGGTCACGGTCTGCCTGGAAGAGCGCATCGACCGGTAATCCTGGTGACGTCCTGACGCCCCGGCGGCCTAGCCGTCGGCGAGCCAGCGGCGGTAGACCTCGGTCAGGTCCGAGCGCATCTCCGGCGACAGGTCATCGGGGGCGAGCTGGCCGGCCAGCCGGATCGTCTCGCGGATCTGCGCGAGGTATTCCGTGCAAAGCGGGCACCCCGCCAGGTGCTTCTCCAGCCGCCGCCGGTCCGAACGCGACAGCCCATCCTCCAGGTACGCCGTCACCATCTCGACCACCTGCTGGCACACGAGATCGCGGCGGAACACGCCAAGCAGACTGATGTTCATCGCGACCCTCCCAGCTCCGACTCGAGCACCTGCCGCAGCTTGCCGCGGCCGCGGTGCAGCAGCACCCGCTGGTTCCCTTCACTGATCGAGAGCACCGAGCACACTTCCGTGCTGGTCAGCCCCTCCACGTCGCGCAGCAGCACGACCTCACGCTGCCGGCCTGGCAGCCCGTCGAGCGCGCCGCGCAGCATCCCGGTGAGCTTCAGCGCATCGACCCGCGACTCGGCCTCCTCGATCCAGTGCTCGGGCGGTGTCACCCAGGCCCCGCCAGGGCCGAAGCGGGACGCGTCCACCACCGGCCCAGCGTCGGCCACCGGAAAGCTCCTGGATTCCCGCACCCCCGCCGAACGCGCCCTGTTCACCAGGATGGCGAACAGCCACGTCTTCAGCGACGACCGGCCCTCGAACCCGGCCAGCCCCCGCAGCACGGCCAGCCAGGTGTCCTGGACGACCTCTTCCGCGATCGCCCGGCTGGGCACGAACGACAGCGCGAGCCGCAGCATGGAACCGTTGTAGCGCTCCACGAGCGCGACGAAGGCGCGCTCGTCCCCGGCGCGAAGCCGGCGGAGCAATTCCGCGTCTGGTTCCATCGCTGGCAGCGTATCGTCCGTGGCGACGGCCGGCCGGGGGGCACCCATGACAGTTCTCCTCCGGCCGACCGCGCCCCAGCTCAGAGCGCTATGATGCCTTCGCCGCCGGCCGCGCCGGCCACGGTGACCGACCCGAGCGACGTCAGCGCGCCGCCGGCGCCGACCGCGAACTCATCGACGATCCCGGCGGCCCCGGCCTGCACGTACAGGAAACCGCCCGCCGCCGACGCGTCCACGGTTCCGGCGTCGGTCTTCGTGTTCCCGAGGGCGGTCAGCTGGCCGGCGCCACCGACCGTGTACCCGCTCACCGAGCCGCTGCCCGCGTTGGAGGCGTAGAAGTACCGGCCCGCGGGGGCCACCCAGCAGGTCGCCATCTGGCCGGTGTCGGCGATCGCCAGCTGCGTCAGCACGCCGCCGGACAGGTCAAACGTCGCGAGCGCGTTCGGCCCGGCCTCCGCGATCAGCACGTGCCCGGCGCGGTCGAAGGAGATCGCGAACGGCACCGCGTTCGGCTCGGAGTTCACGACCGGTGACCGTGACAGCCGCCCGTCGTGCCGCACGGCGAACACGTCCACGTCGTTGCCGTTCGCCTTCGTGGTCACAAGGATCCGCGACCCGTCGGGCGTGAACGCCACCTGCCCGGGCGTGTTCGTGAACTGCGGTGTCGCGTTCGGGTCGAGGCCGAGCCGCCGCGAGGAGCCGGGGATCGGCGTCAGGTGACCGTCCGCGATCCGGTATCCGTAGAGCGACCCGCCTCCAAGCGCATCCAGAACGTACGCATGGTTCCCGTGCACCGTCACACTGACTGGGAAGGCGCCGCCCGACCAGATGACCTGGCGCAATTCCAGCCGGTCGCCGGAGACCCGGAACACGGACACGGTGTCACTGCCCGCGTTGACCGCGAACAGCAGCCCATGCTCGTTGTCATACGTCAGCGACCCCTGGGACGCCAGGTGGTCGACCACCGAGCCGTTAAGGATCCCGCCGAGGCCACCGGTCGGGTAGGTGCCCGCCAGCGTCAGGGTGCCGCCCGCCGCGCGATGGTAGGCGGCCACCGCGTTGCCCGCGGTGTTGTCGGTCTGCACGAAGACGGCGCCGGCGTTCCCCCTGTCTCCGGCGCTGGCGCCCGTCGACGCGAACGCCGGCGCCGCCAGGGCCGTCATGGCCAGCATGCCGACGCCGATGGCGGGCACGAGACGACTCAGTACCTTCACGAGTTTTGCCCCTTCCTGGGGAAAGCGTGGACAGGACGCAGCTGCGCCCGTTCAGTCCCGGCAGGGGCGAAAGCGTTACGGGCAGACCGTGCCGGAACGCGGGACGTGCAGCGATATCAGGTACGAGTCGACGGTGCTGTCCACGCAGGAGCTGCCCTGGAAGTAGGAGGTGTGGCCCTCGCCGTTCCAGCCGAGCAGCACGCCGGAGGCGAGGTCGCGGGACAGGTTGACCGCCCACCGGTACGGCGTCGCCGGGTCGTGCAGGTCGCCGACCACGAGGATCGGCGGTGCCCCGGCGGCGCGGATGTTCAGCACGGCCGGCTGCACCGGCCAGTACGCGCAGGGCAGCGATCCCCACACGTTCGA
>NZ_JBARCR010000622.1:0-2368 GCF_049794275.1 Trebonia sp. | reverse complement strand
CGCGCCGCGGCGTTCGCGATTGCCATGGCGACGAGCTCGGTGAACGCGCCGATGCGCGTCTCGGTTTCCGCGGGCAGCGGCTCCGGTCGCGAGGAGCCGACGGCCATGATCCCCCAGAGCCGTCCGCCGGCCAGGACCGGAACCCCGACCGCCGTGCGGACCCCTATGGCGCGGACCTTCTCGGTCACCGGGCCGCTGGCATTGCTGTAGTCGTCGATGCGGGCCGGCTGTTGCGTGCGGAACACGCGGCCGATGATGTTGTCGCCTTCCACCGGTACCCGGGTGCCCGCCGGCAGCGCCTGCCCCCGCAGGTTGTAGGCCCCGACCACCGTCGCGGTCTGATCCCGCTCGTAGACGATCAGGTGGGCACTGTCGAAGTGCAGGAGCCTGGCGGCCTCCTCGGTCACAGCGGCGAAGACCTCCGCGGGCGAGGGCTGGCGGGCGATCAGCGTCGCCACCCGCCGTAGCGCGGCCTGCTCGTCGGCCAGCACGCCCCGTGCCTGTTCTGACTCGGCCGCGCGGCGGCCGGCCTGAGTCGCGACCGCGCCGACAATCACCGCCATCGCCAGGAACAGGCCGAGCACGAGCACGGTCGCCCTGTCGAGGTTGCGCAGCGGAGGCAGAAAGTACCAGTCGAACGCCTCGATGGTCACGACCCCGACCGGGAGCGCGTACAAGATCCCGGCGTAGCGGGCGACGGCCAGCACGGCCAGGAGGAAGAGCAGGCCCAGGAGCAAGGAAGGCACGTGAGATCGCGCGGCTGTGCTCACAACAGCCGCGACAACGAACGCGGCGACGCCCACCAGCACGGCCAGGACGATCTCCACCCAGAACCGTCGGCGCCGCCATTGCGACCACCAGGTCACCCTAACTACCCGCTTAGTCGACTCCGGACAGCTCAGCGAGGCCCGCAGAGCCCGCTCTGATCCGAGCCTGTCACCTCACGCCCTGGCCAGCAATGGCGAAGGTTGGCCCGGTGTCCCCCGCCATCCTCCACGGCCACGGCTAGTCGATAATGCAAAGCATGACGAGCAGCGGCAGAACCGGCCAACCCGGTCCCGATGGGACATGGTGGGCCCCGTCATGACTGGGCCGCGGGTAGTCCTGGCCGAGGACGATGTCCTGCTCCGCGAGGGCCTGGCCAGTCTGCTCGACCGATCCGGCTATGAGGTAGTGGGGCAGGCCGGTGACGGCACACAGCTGCTTGCGCTAGCCCGCGAGACCGAGCCCGACCTGGTAGTGGCCGATATCCGGATGCCGCCGACGCACACTACTGAGGGACTGGATGCGGCCCGGGTGATCCGTCAGGAACGGCCTGATACCGGCATCCTGGTGCTGTCCGCTTATGTTGAAGTCCAGCACGCGATGGAGCTGCTGGCTGGCGGAGGTGGCATCGGCTACCTGCTCAAGAGCCGCGTCGCCGATGTGGAAGAGTTCCTGGACGCGCTGCAGCGGATCGCCAGGGGCGGCTCAGTCGTGGACCCGGCGCTGGTCCGGGAGCTGGTGACCGCCCGCCGCCGCGAGGACCCGCTCGCCGCGCTCAGTGAACGAGAGCGCCAGGTGCTCGACCTGATGGCAGAAGGACGCTCCAACGCCGGAATCGCACGGCGGCTCTGGGTCACCGAGGGCACCGTCGAGAAACACATCAGCAGCATCCTCACCAAGCTGAACCTGCATGAGGCCGACGACGACCACCGCCGCGTCCTCGCCGTGATCACTTTCCTCAAGGCCCGCTGAACCCGCAAGGCGCGCATGACGCCGGCGGCCGCCCGGCTTCGGGGTAGCAGGCAGCCCGCGATTGGGGCTGGCTGGGGGGCTGGCCTGGGGGCTGCCGCTGATGCGACCAGACCGCTGGCACGGCATCGTCGGTCATATAGCGGGATCGTCAGCGTCCCCCTGGCGCGGGGCGCGGGCGGGCCCAGGAACCAAAGGAGAAAGCAATGATCAGGTCACTCACCCGGCTGAACCCTCGCCGGATGCTGCTGGCACTGCTGGCCGTCGCCGCGGCCGCGGTGGTCCTGGCAGCGTGCAGCTCGTCGGCCACATCCTCCAGCAGCGGCAGCAGCGGCGGTACCACCAGCGGCAGTCCGGCGGCGGCGACCGGGGGCAGCCTGAAGACCGCCACGATCAGCGGCGCGACGGTGCTGACCAACGCCGGCGGGTTCACGCTGTACTCGTTCGCCCCCGACACGCCCACCACGTCCAACTGCAACGGCACGTGCGCGCAGAACTGGCCGCCGGTCACCGGGCCGGCCACCGCATCCGGGGTCACCGGCACCTTCAGCACCATCAAGCGATCCGACGGCGCGGTCCAGGCCACCTTCGACGGGCACCCGCTGTACACCTTCGCCGGCGACACCGCCCCCGG
>NZ_JBARCR010000621.1:0-1806 GCF_049794275.1 Trebonia sp. | reverse complement strand
TCAATGCCTCACTGGCGCCGTCGTATCGCGGTGACACCACCCGGATGCTCACCGACGTGCGCGGCTGGCTGGCCGACGGCTGGCGGGTCGTGCTGGTTACCGAGGGCCACGGGCCCGCCCAGCGGCTGGCCGAGATGCTCCGCGGCGAGGACATCGGCGCCCGCCTGCAGGACGTCACCGATCCGCCCGAGGCCGGCGTCCCCTATGTGACCACGGCCCGGATCCGGAACGGCTTCGTCTGGCCCGCCGCCCGGCTGGCCCTGCTCACCGAGAGCGACCTGGCCGGGCACCCGGCCGGGCTGCCCACGACCAGGGACATGCGCCGGATGCCCAGCCGGCGGCGCGGCGGCGTCGACCCGCTGCAGCTCAAGACCGGCGACTACGTGGTGCACGAGCAGCACGGCGTCGGCCGGTTCGTCGAACTGACCAGCCGGACCGCGGCGGGCGCGACCCGCGAGTACCTGGTGCTCGAGTACGCGCCGGGCAGGCGCGGCCACCCGCCGGACCGGCTGTACGTGCCGACCGACCAGCTGGACGAGGTCACCAAGTACGTCGGCGGCGAGGCGCCCACGCTGCACCGGCTCGGCGGCGCGGACTGGGCGAAGACCAAGGGCCGTGCCCGCAAGGCGGTCCGCGAGATCGCCGCGGAGCTCATCCGGCTGTACTCGGCACGGATGGCCTCGCCAGGCTACGCGTTCGGGCCCGACACGCCGTGGCAGCGCGAGCTCGAGGACGCGTTTCCCTACATTGAGACGCCCGACCAGCTCGCGGCCATCGACGAGGTCAAGCGCGACATGGAAAAGCCGGTGCCGATGGACCGGCTGATCTGCGGCGACGTCGGATACGGGAAGACCGAGATCGCGATCAGGGCCGCGTTCAAGGCGGTGCAGGACGGGCGCCAGGTGGCGGTGCTCGTGCCGACCACGCTGCTCGCGCAGCAGCACTTCAACACGTTCTCCGAGCGGTACGCCCCATTCCCCGTCTCGGTGAAACCGCTATCCCGGTTCCAGTCGAACGCGGAAGTCGCCGAGACCCTGCGCGGGCTCGCCGATGGCTCGGTCGACGTCGTCATCGGGACCCACCGGCTGCTGTCGCCTGAGACCAGGTTCAAGCAGCTCGGCCTGGTGGTCATCGACGAGGAGCAGCGGTTCGGCGTCGAGCACAAGGAATACCTGAAGCGGCTGCGCACCGAGGTGGACGTGCTCGCGATGTCGGCGACGCCGATCCCGCGCACGCTGGAGATGGGCGTGGCGGGGATCCGTGAGATGTCCACGATCCTCACGCCGCCTGAGGAGCGGCATCCGGTGCTGACCTTCGTCGGGCCGCAGGACGAGAAGCAGACCGCCGCCGCGATCAGGCGCGAGCTGTTGCGCGACGGTCAGGTGTTCTACGTACACAACCGGGTGCAGTCCATCCGGCGGGTCGCCGCGCGGCTCGCCGAGCTGGTGCCTGAGGCGCGGATCGCGGTCGCGCACGGGCAGATGAACGAGCACGAGCTCGAGAAGATCATGGTGGACTTCTGGGACAGGAACTTCGACGTACTCGTCGCGACGACGATCGTCGAGTCCGGGCTTGACATCCCGAACGCCAACACGCTGATCGTGGACCGGGCGGACGCCGCCGGGCTGTCGCAGCTGCACCAACTGCGCGGGCGCGTCGGCCGCGGCAGGGAGCGGGCGTACGCGTACTTCCTCTACCCGACGGAGAAGGCGCTGACCGAGACAGCGCACGAGCGGCTGGCCACCGTGGCGCAGCACACCGAGATCGGCGCCGGCATGTACGTCGCGCTGAAGGACCTGGAGATCA
>NZ_JBARCR010000620.1:0-3844 GCF_049794275.1 Trebonia sp. | reverse complement strand
TCAGCACGCCGAGCGCCCAGGCGAGCGGAACCCATCCGATGATCAGCACCCGCGCCGCGTCGCAGGCCAGCATGATCCCGCGCTTGGCGTGCCGGTCCACGATCGCGCCGGCCGGCAGGGCGATGAGCGCGAACGCGGCGGTCGCGGCCGAGGTCAGCAGGGCCACTTCGAAGGTGCTGGCGTTGAGCAGGACCACCGCGGTCAGCGGCAGCGCCAGCTGGGTGACCGACGAACCCATCTCGCTGACGGTCTGGCCGCCCCACAGCAGCATGAAGTCGCGGTGCCGCCACAGGCTGTGCTGCTTCCCGGCCTCACCCGGCGGGGCCTCGGCTTTCGCCGCCGCCGCGGCCTGGTGCGCTTCGGCGGCTTGTTCCGCGGCTTGCTCGATGGCGGCGCCGGGCGACTGTGGCTCCTGCCCTGGCTCCAGCAGTGGTTCTTGCCCCGGCTCTGGCACGGCCTACACCTTAGTCGGCGGCACGCCTGCCATGTCTATCTATATTCCGAGTCTCTCGGCGAGCTGGCGGGCGTTGACCTGGGCATAGTCCCGGTAGCAGTTGTTGAACACCACGCGGGTTTCCGCTGCGTCCTCGGCGAGTCGCGCTACCTTGGCCGCCCAGTCGTCAAGCTCCCTGCCGCTGTAGCGGTAGCCGAACCGCTCCGCGATGCTCTTGCTCTCCCACTTGTCCGAATGGCCGTGCATGCGGACCAGGGCCAGGTCGCTGGTGGCGGCCACCACCGGCGGGATGGAGCTTGAGTACCCCTGCGGCATGTCCACGCACACGTACGGCAGCTGATGGGAGGCGAGGAAGTCCAGCGTTTCCTTCTGGTTGTCGTCGGTCATCCAGGTGTGGTTGCGGAACTCCACGCACACCCGCCGCGGCGCGGCCCGCTCCGCGCACGCCACGATGTAGTCCTTGTTCGCCCGGGAGATCGGGAACCACGGCGGGAACTGGAGCAGGATCGCGCCGAGCTTGCCCGCCTCGCGCAACGGCTCAAGGGCGGCGAAGAAGCGGTCCCACGCCTGGTCGGCCACTGCCGGGTCCACGTCCTTGAGGTAGACGCGCTCCTTGCCCGTCTCGCCGGCCGCGGCTTCGCGCAGGTCGGCAGGCATCGCCTTCACCGGCGTCGGATGCTGGGTGAACAGGCTGAACGCCTTGATGTTGAAGATGAACTCCGCCGGGGTCCTGTCCCGCCACGTCGCCGCGGTCTGCTCGGCGGGCAGCGCGTAGTACGTGGAGTCCACCTCGACCAGCGGGAACTGGCTGGCGTAGTAGCGCAGCCGCTTCTCCGGCGTGTTCGCGTCCTTCGGGTACCAGCCCGAGTCGATCAGCGTCTTGTCGGTCCACCCCGCGGTGCCCAGCCGGATCTGCGCCATGACCAGCAGCCTAGCGACGTGTGACTGCCGGTCGCCGCCACCCGGTCACTGCTCGAGCACGCGGATAGGACGGCGCGCATCGGGTAGCGCTCTTCTCGCGGGCGACGAGGGAGGCTGCGATGCAGGCGAAGCTGGTTGCGGAGGGTACGACCGTGACGTACGTGGTCGTGCTCGACCAGGGCGAGGAGGCGTTCTCCGCGCTGACGGACTGGGCCGCGAGCGAGGGGATCTCCGCGGCCCAGGTGACCGCGGTCGGGGCGTTCGAGCGGGCGGTCGTCGGCTGGTTCGACCGCGCGGCGAAGGACTACCGGCGCATCACGGTCGACCAGCAGTGCGAGGTGCTGTCACTGATCGGGGACATCGCGATCGGGCCCGGCGGCGATGGCGAGGCTGAACAGTCGCAGCCGCACCTGCACGCCGTGCTCGGCCTGTCCGACGGCACCACCCGTGGCGGGCACCTGCTGGAAGGTCATGTCTGGCCGACCCTGGAGGTCGTGGTGCGGGAGGCGCCCGCACAGCTGCGCAAGACGCTCCGGCCCGACATCGGACTGGCGCTCATCGACCTTCGCTAGCCGGAATCGTCCTCGGCAGGCGGGTCGGGGCTGTCGTCTTTCCTTTCGACGGACGGCAGCATGCCGGAGATCGCGGATCGCATCGCCTGCCAGCCCATCCGAGGCTTCACCTTCAGCGACGCGTAGGCGAGGGCACCGGTCGGGATGGGCAGCCAGAAGTTGACGAGCCGCCAGGCGATGACGCCCAGCGTGGCCACGCTGCGGGTGACGCCGAAGCCGACCAGCAGCAGCGGCGTAATCGAGTCGACGACCCCGAGACCGCCCGGCGTGATCGGGAGCGCGCCCGCCACGTTGGCGATCCCGTAGACGGCGAACAGCTCGATGGGATTGACCAGCTTGCCGAACGCGGCCACGAAGGCCCACAGCGAGGCCGCGTCGAGCAGCCAGTTGAGGGAGGCCCAGAGCAGGGCCAGGGAAAGCACGCGCTTGTCCCGCGCCATCGTGGCGAACGTGTGAGCGGCCTCCAGGATGGCGTGCTCGACGCGCTCGCCGCTCAGTCCGGGAATCTTGTCGGCGACCATGCGCAGGACCCGCGACGCGCGACCTGCTCCCCTGGTGACGCCGAACACCAGGGCCGCGACGGCCAGCAGTACCACGGTCCCGATGATGGCGACCGTCCCGTAAATGGGCTGGAACCCGGCCAGTGCGATGGAGATCACCAGAGACAGCCACAACAGCACGTTCAGCACAACTGTCGAGCCGATGCCCTTGGCCGCCATCATGACTCCGGCGTCGTTGCCGGAGATGCCTTCGTCGGTGAACAGCTTGAACCCGAGCGCCGCCGTGCCCAGCGTGCCGGCCGGGATGACGTGCGCCACGGCCGCGGCGGACAGGTCGATCCTGAACAGGATGGACAGGCTGGGCTTAGGCCCCGGCGGCAGCAGCACCTTGGTCAGCACCGCGTAGCAGAGCAGCGACAGGCCCTCGAGTATGAGCCCTACGCTGAGCCAGACCGCGTTCACCTGGCCGAGCAGGTACAGGTCCTTGCTGGCGCCCACTAGCTCGGGGACAACGAGGTACTCGACGACCAGCAGCAGGATGAAGAGCAGCACGGTGCGTCGCAGCGGCTTGACCAGGTACGGCAGCCAGAGCCGCAGTCGCGGCCAACGGCGCGGCCCGCGCTCCTGCTGCTCCGCGCCCGGGTCGTCGTCCTTAACGTCCGGGGCAGTTCCGCCGTGGTCTGCCTCCATACCATCTGCCTACCCCGATCCCGTCGACTATCGCGGATGCGCCGACACAGCGAGAATCGATCACATTTCGTAGACGGTCGGGGTCGTGGTGTAGCTGCGTCCGGAGGGCGTGGTCCAGATCATGACGCCGGGCTCGGGCTGGGTGAGCGTCCAGCCGGGGGCCTGCTTGACCCGATGGTGGCGTCTGCATGGCGGGGCCAGGTCGCACTCGCAGGTGATCCCGGCGGGGTAGGCGAGGGTGTGGTCGAGGTCGTTGTGGTAGGCCTGCGCGCCGCAGCCGGGCGCCGGGCAGGTCGCGGTACGCGCCCAGACCAGATGCTTGAGCTTGCGGCTGGGCGTATAGCGGTTTTCGGCGTTGGTGTGGTCGCAGTTGCCTTTGGCGATCGGGGTGAAGGTGACGTTGAGGTCGCGCAGGAGGTCGGCGAGCGCGGCGGCTTGCTGGGCGTCGGGTCCGTCGCGGTTTCGCTGACTGTCTCCCGGTGGCGGGATCCAGGGGTGTGGGCCGCGGGCGCAGCCGTGCGCGACCGCGGTGCCGTCGGGCCCGAGGAGGGTGAAGCACCAGCGGGTGCGGGGATGCAGCGAGGCGGCCTGGACCAGGCGGCGGGTGTCGTCGGGGTCGGTCAGTCCCCAGCTGCCGGCCTCGCCGGGAGCGGAGGACCAGCCGAAGATATTGCCTGCGGGAACGGTGAGGTTGATCAGCGCCGGGA
>NZ_JBARCR010000619.1:0-2850 GCF_049794275.1 Trebonia sp. | reverse complement strand
GGTCTCGGCGCAGCAGCGCCGCGATCAGCGGGGCGAGCCGGCTTGAGCTAGACGCGACGGGGGCGTCCTCGTTGATGATGGCGGACATCGTGGTGATCGCGCCGCCGCGCTGCTCGTACGGCCCGCTCCCTTCGACCGCCGCGTAGATCGTGGCGCCGAGCGACCACAGGTCGGACGCGGGCGTCGCGGAGCCGCCGCGGATCCGCTCCGGCGCGGTGAACCCGGGGGAGCCCATGACCATCCCGGTCTGCGTCAGCCGCGGATCGCCCGCGAACTGCGCGATGCCGAAGTCGGTCAGGACCGCCCGCTCGTCCCACTCGCCACCGGACCGTTCCCTGGCGATCAGCACGTTGCTCGGCTTCACGTCCCTGTGCAGCACCCCGACGGCGTGCGCGGCCGCGAGCGCCGCCAGCAGCTGCTGGCCGATCCGCCCGGCGCGCAGCGGTGTCAGCCGCTTCTCCACGGTCAGCACCTGGTCGAGAGACCGCGACGGGACGAGTTCCATGACGATCCACGGACGTCCGTCTTCTTCGGCCACGTCGAAGACCGTGACCACGCCGCGGTGCGAAAGCCGCGCGGCGGTACGCGCCTCGCGGAGCGTCCGCTGGTAGGCGTTCTTCCGCTCGTCCAACCCGATAGAAGAGGAGAGCACGACCTCCTTGACCGCCACCTCACGATCGAGGAGCTGGTCCCGGCCGCGCCACACGACGCCCATGGCGCCACGGCCGATCGGCTGGTCGAGAATGTACCGCCCGGCGATGACCCGCCCTGTCATTGGGGGCATAGCCGGACCATACCAGCGTTCAGGGGTGGCTGCCGATGGAGAGGAGCGGACCCGACGCCTCGGCGAAGAAGTCGTTGCCCTTGTCGTCCACGATGATGAACGCGGGGAAGTCGCGGACCTCTATCCTCCACACCGCCTCCATGCCGAGTTCCGGGTATTCCAGCACTTCGACCTTGGTGATGCAGTCCTGCGCAAGCCGCGCCGCCGCACCGCCGATCGAGCCGAGGTAGAACCCGCCGTGCCGTTTGCACGCCTCGGTCACCCCCGTGGACCTGTTGCCCTTGGCCAGCATAACGAAAGACCCGCCCGCTGACTGGAACCGTTCAACATAGGAGTCCATCCGCCCGGCCGTCGTCGGCCCGAACGACCCGGACGCGTACCCGGCGGGGGTCTTGGCCGGCCCCGCGTAGTACACGGGATGGTCGCGCATATAAGAAGGCATGGGCTCGCCGGCGTCGAGCCGCTCGGCGATCTTCGCGTGCGCGATGTCGCGGGCGACGACCATCGACCCGGTCAGCGCGAGCCGCGTCTTGACCGGGTACTTCGACAGTTCGGCCCTGATCTCCGCCATCGGCCTGTTCAGGTCGATCGCCACGACCTCCGCGCTGTCGGCGGTGACCGTAGCGGGGTCCGGCAGGTACTGCGCCGGGTCGGTCTCGAGCTGCTCGAGGAACACGCCGCCGGCCGTGATCTTCGCCAGCGCCTGCCGGTCAGCCGAACACGACACCGCGATCGCGACCGGACAGGACGCGCCGTGCCTGGGCAGCCGGATCACGCGCACGTCGTGGCAGAAGTACTTGCCGCCGAACTGCGCGCCGATCCCGATCTTCCTGGTGATGTCCAGGACAACGGCCTCGAGTTCCAGGTCCCTGAACCCGTGCCCGTCCGGCGAACCCGAGGCCGGCAGCGTGTCGAGGTACCGGGCCGAGGCGTACTTGGCCGTCTTCAGCGCGTACTCCGCGCTGGTCCCGCCGACGACGATCGCCAGGTGGTACGGCGGGCACGCCGACGTCCCGATCGTCCGGATCTTCTCCTCGAGGAACGACGCCATCCGCGTCGGGTTGAGCACCGCTTTGGTCTCCTGGTACAGGTACGACTTGTTCGCCGACCCGCCGCCCTTGGCCATGAACAGGAACTTGTACGCGTCGCCGTCGGTGGCGTACAGCTCGATCTGCGCCGGCAGGTTGGACCCGGTGTTCTTCTCGTCCCACATGGTCAGCGGCGCCATCTGCGAGTAGCGCAGGTTGAGCGTCGTGTACGCGTCGTAGATGCCGCGGGCGATGTGTTCTTCATCACGTCCGTCGGTGAGTACCTGCTGGCCGCGCTTGCCCATCACGATGGCGGTCCCGGTGTCCTGGCACATCGGCAGCACGCCCCCGGCGGCGATATTCGCGTTCTGCAGCAGGTCACGGGCGACGTACCGGTCGTTGGGGCTGGCCTCCGGGTCGTCGAGGATCGCCCGCAGCTGCCGCAAGTGGGACGGCCGCAGCAGGTGGGAGATGTCGCGCATCGCCGTCCGGCTCAGCAAGGTGAGCGCTTCAGGATCAACGTCAAGAAAAGTTTTTCCGAACGCGCCCGTGGTCTCCACCCCGCCGTCAGCGATCTTCCGGTAGGTGGTGTCGTCGTGCCCCAGCGGAAGAAGTTCGGTGAAGGAAAACTCAGCCATGCCCCCATCCTAGGAGGCCGCGAGATTGTCCCTGGATGTCACGACTTGTTTGGGTATCCGCAAGCTTGTATTGTGACGCTGTGCGGCGGCGCTGCGCCACGCGGTGCCCCCGTCCGCGAGTGGATTGCTCGCCACGCAGCGCCCCCGTCTGCGGAGGCTGAGCTGCGGCGCCGTCGCACATAACCTCTTCTGCCGCTAGCGATTCGCCAGCCTCGGCAGTAGCAGCGAAGCGCAGGTGATGCTGGCGAGCATCGCGCCCACCAGGACCACGACGTCCAGCCACAGCGTGGTAGGCCAGCCGATCAGCAGGCCGCGGAGCGCCTCGACCTGGTAGGTGAGCGGGTTCACCTTGCTGACGGCCTGCAGCCAGCCGGGCATCACGTAGGTCGGGTAGAGCGCG
>NZ_JBARCR010000618.1:0-2824 GCF_049794275.1 Trebonia sp. | reverse complement strand
GTTCAGCTCGAGCGCGTACTCCATCGGCAGCTCGCGGGCGATCGGCTCGACGAACCCGCGGACGATCGTGGCCATCGCCTCGTCCTCGGTCATGCCGCGGCTCATCAGGTAGAACAGCTGATCCTCGGAGATCTTGGAGACGGTGGCCTCGTGCGCCATCTCCACGTCGTCCTCGCGCACGTCCACGTAGGGGTAGGTGTCGCTGCGGCTCACCGAGTCCACCAGCAGTGCGTCGCACTTGACGTTGGACTTGGAGTGCTCGGCGCCCTCCTGCACGTTGACCAGGCCGCGGTAGGACGTCCGGCCACCCGCCCTGGCCACCGACTTGGAGACGATGGTGGAGGAGGTGTTCGGCGCGCAGTGCACCATCTTCGCGCCGGCGTCCTGGTGCTGGCCCTCGCCGGCGAACGCGACGGAGAGCGTCTCGCCCCTGGCGTGCTCTCCCATCAGGTAGACCGCCGGGTACTTCATCGTTACCTTGGAGCCGATGTTGCCGTCGATCCACTCCATCGTGGCGCCCTGCTGGGCGACGGCGCGCTTGGTCACCAGGTTGTACACGTTGTTCGACCAGTTCTGGATCGTGGTGTACCGGCAGCGGGCGTCCTTCTTCACGATGATCTCGACCACCGCGGAGTGCAGGCTGTCGGACTTGTAGATCGGCGCGGTGCAGCCCTCGACGTAGTGCACGTAGGCGCCCTCGTCGACGATGATCAGGGTCCGCTCGAACTGGCCCATGTTCTCGGTGTTGATCCGGAAGTAGGCCTGCAGCGGGATCTCGACGTGCACGCCCTTCGGCACGTAGATGAAGCTCCCGCCCGACCACACGGCCGTGTTGAGCGCGGCGAACTTGTTGTCGCCGGCCGGGATCACGGTGCCGTAGTACTCCTTGAACAGCTCCGGGTGCTGCTTGAGGGCGGAGTCGGTGTCGAGGAAGATGACGCCCTTCTCCTCGAGGTCCTCACGGATCTTGTGGTACACGACCTCGGACTCGTACTGGGCGGCCACACCCGCGATCAGCCGCTGCTTTTCTGCCTCGGGGATGCCGAGCTTGTCATAGGTGTTCTTGATGTCGGCCGGGAGGTCATCCCACGACTCCGCCTGCTTCTCCGTCGACCTGACGAAGTACTTGATGTTGTCGAAGTCGATTCCGGACAGGTCGGCGCCAAAGGAGGGCATCGGCTTGCGCCCGAAGTACTTGAGGCCCTTCAGCCGCATCTCGAGCATCCACTCGGGCTCGTTCTTGCGTGCCGAGATGTCGCGGACCACCTCTTCGGACAGTCCGCGGCGCGCGGACGCGCCGGCCGCGTCCGAGTCGGCCCAGCCGAACTTGTACGTGCCCAGCCCTTCGAGCTGGTCATTCGCGGTGGTCGTCATATTGTCAGAGCCCTCCGGACTCGTTGGGGGTCTTCGTTACCCGTTCCGTGCATGTCACGTGCGTCGTGCAGATCCCGTCGCCGTGCGCGATGGTCGCCAGCCGCTGCACCGGCGTGCCGAGCAGCCTGCTGAACGCTTCCGTCTCCGCCTCGCACAGCTCGGGGAACTCGGCCGCGACGTGCGCGACCGGGCAGTGGTGCTGGCAAATCTGCTCGCCGACCAGCTGGGCCGTGCCGATGGCCGGCGCGGGGCCGGCCGAGGCGGCGTAGCCGTCTGCGGACAGCGCCCCCGCGAGTGCCTGCACCCGGCTGGTGAGGTCACTCGCCTGGGCCATCACTGGCTCGTACCGCCGCTCGAGCTCGGACACCTGCCGCCGGGCGAACTCGGCGACGGCCTCCGGGCCCGACGTCTGCGCGATGAACCTTAGCGCGCCGGTCGCCAGGTCGTCGTAGGCGTGCTCGAAAGCGCTGCGCCCCGCGTCGGTGATGACGAAGAGCTTCGCCGGCCGGCCACGGCCGCGGTTGCCGTAGGTGCGGGCAGTGCGCGTTTCGATCAGGCCTTCGCTTATCAGGTTGTCCAGGTGGCGCCGGATGGCCGCGGGCGTGAGGCCGAGCCTGCTGCCCAGCGTGTTCGCGGTCGACGGGCCAAGCTCCAGGATCAGCCTGGCGACCTGGCCGCGGGTGCCGCGGTCGGTGACCGCGTGACCATGCTGTGCGCCTTGTACGCCTGGTATAGCGCTACCGGGGGACGCGAGATTCCCTGCAGCGCGCGTCGTCCCGATGTTTTTCACAACACCAGTGTGCCCTAAATCGGAGGGGCGTCGCAAGTTTTTGTCAACACCGGCGTGACGTAAATCACGCCGGTGGCTGGGCCTTCGCTTGTAGGGCGCTTGTAGGGCGCTTGTCAGGCGCTTGTCAGGCTATCGCTTTCGTGATGGGCGGGAGCCGGTAGCTGCCGTCGAGCACCGCCGCCCGCGGCTGGTATATCCGCGCGATGGGCCGGAACGGCGCGGCGGGGGCCGGCAGCCAGTTGCTCGTGTCCGCGGGCGGCTCGTGCTGCATGACGATCGTCAGCGACCCGTCGGCGGCCCTTCGCAGGCCCGGCGTCCTGTCCCCGATGGAGTACCGGCCGATCGGGTTGGCGACCAGGTAGAAGCCGGGCAGGTCGTACATGGTGATGGACCAGAAGGCGTCGGCCGGCGGGTCCTGGCCCGCGCCGAACGTAAGGGTGTAGCTGTGGCGGCCGTCGAGCCGGTCGCCGTCGGCGTCGGTGAAGGTCATCGCGTAGGCCGCCTCGTACCCGTGGTTGCCCCACAGGCCGGCCCGCGCGGCCAGCGCCCGCGCCAGGTAGCTGGCCGTGCGGTCGGGCATCTTCCACGCCGGGTCGTCGATCGTGCCAGGGCCGAGATGGTCGAGGTTGTAGTCGAACCCGTGGAAGCCGAGCGTCCAGC
>NZ_JBARCR010000617.1:0-5270 GCF_049794275.1 Trebonia sp. | reverse complement strand
CACCGGATCGGCGAGCGCCGGCCGGGACCGGACCGCGTCCAGCCAGGCGAGCTCGCGGTCGAGCCAGCCGCGCATGCTGCGCCGTGCCCGGTCCCTGAGCTGGGTGACCAGCGCGAGCTGCTCGGCGACGTCGGGCACGATGCGCTTGGCCGCGTCCGTCGGGGTCGATGCCCGCAGGTCCGCCACGTAGTCGAGCAGCGGGGTGTCCTGCTCGTGCCCGATCGCGCTCACCACCGGGGTTCGGCAGGCCGCCACGGCCCTGATCAGCGCCTCGTCGGAGAACGGCAGCAGGTCTTCGAGTGAGCCGCCGCCCCTGGCGATCACGATGACGTCAACCTCGGGGTCCTCGTCGAGCCGGCGCAACGCGGCGATGATCTCCCCGGCCGCGTACGGCCCCTGGACCGCGGTCTGCTCGACCCGGAACCTGACGGCGGGCCAGCGGCGTTCGGCGTTCTCCTGGACGTCGCGCTGGGCGGCGGACTCGCGTCCGCACACCAGCCCGATGACAGTGGGGAGGAAAGGCAGCGGCCGCTTCCGTTCTGATGAGAAAAGACCTTCGGCGGCGAGCTCGCGGCGCAGCCTCTCCAGCCGCGCCAGCAGCTCACCGATGCCGACCGCGCGGATCTCCAGCGCGGTGAACGCGAACGAGCCGCGGGTGGCGTTGAAATCGGGCTTGACGAAGATCACCACCCGCGCGCCCTCCTGCGGGTTGGTCACCTCGAACACCTGGCGCGTGCAGATCACCTGCGCGGAGACGGCCGCGATCGGGTCCCTGAGGGTGAGGAACACCGTGTTGCCGCGTTTCTTGCACTCGGCGATCTGCCCCTCGACCCAGACCCGGCCGAGCTTCCCGATCCAGCCGCTCACGAGCTGCAGCACGGTCCGCACCGGAACCGGCGACTCAGCGGATGTCTCGAGGGCCATGCCCCTATCCCACCACGCCGGTCCGACAGTCAGCGGCATTTCGCGCGACAGCCGCACCCGCTCGTAGGGCCCGTGTCGGGTCGCTCGGCCATCGTGGCGCCAGTCCACGCCGCCGCGCGCCGGGCAAGCCAGGCATCCGCGCCCCGGACGGGCCGCCCGGGCCGCGACTCACCTCCGGCCGCGGGCTCGCCAATGACTTAGGGCGCGAAAGTTACGCCGGAATCGGACATATCGGACAGTTTTCGGTACGTTTCGCGCCCTATGTGCCAACTCGCTCCACCCGCGCCCTGCCGAAATAGGACTACGTGACTCGTGGGACGCTGGGTGCGCGCGACAGGCGCCGGCTCATGATGATGGGCCGTTGAGCACACCAGAGGGTGCCTAACGGCCCATCATCTTCGCGGAACGCCGGGTTAGCCCTCGGCGAGCTTCGTGATGCGGCGCTCGAACATCTGGACCACGTCAGCGCGGTTCGCGTGGCTCTTCTCGTAGTCGACGAGCTGGGCAAGCTGGTCCGCCGACAGGTTCCGCAGCCTGGCGCGCAGCGATGCGATCGTCAGGTCGTCGTAGTTCGGCAGCGGCAGTGCCTCGGTGGAGGCCGCGGGTGCGGCGGCAGGGGCCGCGTCACCGGGCAGCAGCTTCACGTGGCCGCCACCCATCTCGGGCGTGACAGTCTCGGGCGTGACAGTCTCGGGCGTGACCGTTTCGGGCGTGACCGTTTCCGGCGTCACAGTCTCCGGCGTCACAGTCTCCGGTGTCACAGTCTCCGGTGTCACAGTCTCCGGTGTCACAGTCTCTGGCGTCGCTGTCTCCGGCGTCACGGTTTCGGGCGTGACGGTCTTCGGCGTCGCCGTTTCCGGTGTCACAGTCTCTGGCGTCACTGTCTCCGGCGTCACTGTTTCGGGCGTGACGGTCTCTGGTGTCGCCGTTTCCGGCGTGACGGTTTCCGGCGTCACAGTCTCGGGGGTTACGGTTTTCGGGGCCGCGGCCTTGGCTTCGGCGGCTGCCTCATCAGTGGCGGACTTGCCACGGAGCTTGTCGGAAGCAGCGAGCAGTTGGCCGATGCCCGCGAACATCGCCCGCAGCGCTTGCGCCGGGGCTTCCTTGACGCGCTCGCTCACCTGCGGGACACGCATATCACACTCTCCTCAAGGGACGGGTAGATACCCAGTGTGCCGCAGCATAGGGCTCGCCCGTTGTGTCTTAATTAAGGCGGTATCTTCGCTCCTCCCGCAACGGGGGTGCGGTCCGGGGTCAGCCGGCTGCGCGGGATTAACAGTGATTGCCAATGCAGGCAGGGCATCTGCTCGCCTGGCCGAGTCTCTCGCCTACGATGGGAGGCATGTCTGAGACCCACCGCCGGGTCCTGCTGGCGAAGCCACGAGGCTACTGCGCAGGGGTCGACCGGGCTGTGCAAGCCGTGGAGATCGCACTCACCCGGTTCGGCGCGCCCGTATACGTCCGCAAGCAGATTGTGCACAACACGCACGTCGTCAACGAGCTGGAAAAGCGCGGCGCCGTGTTCGTCGAGGACACGGAGGAGGTGCCGGAGGGCGGCGTCATCTTGTTCTCCGCGCACGGCATCGCGCCCGAGGTGCGGAAGGCGGCCGAGGAACGCGGGCTGCGAGCGATCGACGCGACCTGCCCGCTCGTCACCAAGGTGCACAACGAGGCCAGGCGCTTCGCGGCCGGGGACTACGACATCCTGCTCATCGGCCACGAGGGCCACGAAGAAGTCATCGGCACCACCGGGGAGGCCCCGGACCGGGTCACGCTGGTCGACGGCCCCGAGAGCGCGGCGGGCGTCGAGGTGCGCGACCCGGCCAAGGTGGTGTGGCTCTCCCAGACCACGCTGTCGGTCGACGAGACCGTGCAGACGGTCGGCGCGCTCCGTGAGCGCTTCCCCCAGCTGATCGATCCGCCGAGCGACGACATCTGCTACGCCACCCAGAACCGGCAGGCCGCCGTCAAGGTCATCGCCCGCGACGCCGACGTGGTCATCGTCGTCGGCTCGCCGAACTCGTCGAACTCGGTCCGGCTTGTCGAGGTCGCGAAGGAGGCCGGCGCGGGCGCCGCCTACCTCGTCGACGACGCCGGGGAGGTCGACGACCGCTGGCTGGAGGGGGCCGCGACGGTGGGCGTGACGAGCGGTGCCTCGGTTCCTGAGGAACTGGTCGCCGGCGTGCTCGGCAAGCTCGCAGCGCTCGGATTCGAGGACGTGGAAGAGGTCGAGGCGGTCAAGGAGCGGATGGTGTTCCAGCTCCCGCGCGAGCTGCGATCACCGCGGTAACGACCGCAGCGCCAGGACCAGGGCGCGGACCTCGGAACGCAGGCCGCGCAGCAGCGCGATGAGGATCGTCAGCCCGGTCCCTGCGAACAGCCAGCCCGCCGAGCTAGCCAGCGCGACCACGGTGCCAGAGAACGCCGCGAGCAGCCCGGCCGAGATCAGGGCCTTCTCCAGCACGCACGCGGCGAAGAACAGCAGCGGGGGAGACACCACCACCGGCAGCAGCCCGCTCGGCCGCACGTAATACGCGGTCAGGCTGCTCGCCATGAAGAACACGGCGTCGGCCAGTTCCCCCCAGTTCGCCCAGTCCGCGACCAGCAGGCCGAGGAAGCATCCCGCGAACACCACGAGCACGCCGCCGCGCCCGGTCAGCCGCTCCCCTGGCCGTCTCCCTCGCGACCCCCCGAGCCACCCCCCGAGCCACCCCCCGGAACGGTCCCCGAACCGCCCCGCGACGGCGGACTGTGGACCCCCCGGACCGTAGGGTTCGCGCAGCGAGACGGCCGCGTCCGTGTCGGAGAAAGATTCTCTGCGACGTATCACCGTCGTCACGGCAGCGGCTCCGCGACCACGAGTTCCGGCGCGGACAGCGTGCGCGCCGTCTCCTCGACGACGGCGGGCGCGGGCAGTTCCGCGTTCACGATGCCGAGCGAGGCGAGCCGCCGGGCGCTGACGAGTACCCGGGTTTCCAGCGAGCCGACCGCCTGGTTGTAGGCGCCGACCGCCGCCGTCAGGGACTTGCCGACCCGGTCCACGTGGCGTCCCATGCCGGCCAGCCGCTCGTGCAGCTCCCTGCCGAGCTCGAACACCGCCCGCGCGTTCTCAGAGAGCGCCTGCTGCTGCCAGGCGTACTGGGCGGTGCGCAGCATGGACACCAGGGTCGTGGGCGTCGCGATGTGCACCCGGCGGGCCAGCGCGTGCTCGAGCAGCTCCTGGTCGCGTTCCAGGGCTGGCGCGAGGAACGCCTCACCAGGGATGAACAGGATGACGAACTCTGGCGTCTCGGGCAGCGCGGACCAGTACGCCTTCGCGCCGAGCTGGTCGACGTGCGCCCGCAGCTGCCGGGCGTGCGCGTTGAGCCGCGCTTCCCGCACCGCGTCGTCCGCCGACGCCGCCGCCTCCAGGTAGGCGGCGAGCGACACCTTGGAGTCCACGACGACGTTCTTGCCGCCGGCCAGCCGGACCACCATGTCGGGGCGCTGCCCGCCCTCGACGACCACCTGCTCGTCGAAGTCGCAGTGCGCGGCCATCCCGGCGAGTTCGACGACCCGGCGCAGCTGGAGCTCGCCCCAGCGGCCGCGGGCTTCGGGTCGCCGCAGCGCGGTGACGAGCGCCTGGGTCTGCTCGCGGAGCTGTTCAGCGCCGCGGCGGGTGAACTCGACCTGCTGGGCGAGCTCCGCGTGCGACCGGGTCCGCGCGATGTCGGATTCGCGCAGCTGCTGCTCGACGCGGGCCAGCGTCTCCCGCATGGGCGCCACCAGCGTCTCCACGTCAAAACGCTGCGCGAGCTGCCCGTCGGCGAGCGCGGTGCGCTCGCTCGCGGTGCGCTCGATCAGCGCGGCCTTGTCCTCCGCTGCGCGGGCGCGCTCTTGCGCGGTAGCCGCCGCGGTGGCGAAGCGGTTACGGGCCAGCAGGTACCCGATCACCACGCCGATCGCGATCCCGCCCAGCAAGGCGAATACGGTCACAAGTCCAGTATTGACACGCCGGCGCGCACCCCGCCCGGCGACACGCGCGGGAACCAGTGACAATAGTTAACGTGCGGGCGGCCATCGAGGTGCGCGCGATCGGGCAGCGAACCCGGTCCGGCGCCGTTACTCTGCGGGATGTATCGCTGGCTGTCGGTCATAACGAGCTCGTCGCGATCATCGGGGGCAGCGAGTCGGGGAAGGGCGCGCTGCTCGACGCTATGTCCGGGCTCCGCCCGCCGTCGTCAGGCATCGTGGCCCGTTCCGCCAGCGCCATCGGGTATGTGCCAAAGGGGGACGCGGTCGATCCGGCCGTGCCGCTCGCCAGGGCGCTGCGCTACACGGCCCGGCTCCGTGCCGTGCCCCGGCCC
>NZ_JBARCR010000616.1:0-3006 GCF_049794275.1 Trebonia sp. | reverse complement strand
CGGGGCGGCGGCGAGGGCGGCGAGGGCGGCATCGCGCAGCCTTGGGCGGCCGGACGGGTCATCCCGCGATTGTCCGGGGGGTCCGGGGGCCAGGGGGGATGGGGGACAGGTGCCCCCCATGCGAGAGACCTGTCCCCCCGGGAGAAGGCAGCACCCGCTCTAGGCGGCCGGGCACGCCGGGACAGCCGGCCACGCCGGCGACCGCGTCCTCGAGCGGGCAGCCGGCCTCGACCAGCGCCACGATCGCGCCGAGCGCGTTGGCCACGTTGAACGCGCCGGGCAGCGTCACCGACGCGTCCGCCTCCACGCCGCCGGGCCCGATCACCCGGAACGTCGAGCCGTCCGCGCCGCAGCGCACGTCGGCGGCCCGCCAGTCCGCGTTCCTGTAGGCGCCGGAGGCCGGATCGGCGCAGAACGTGACGACCGGCACCGACGCCTCCGCCACCAGGCGCCTGCCGTACCTGTCGGCCACGTTCAGCACGGCGAGCCCGGCGTACCGCGGGGTGAACAGCTGCGCCTTCGCCTTGAAGTAGTCCTCGAACCCGGCGTGGAAGTCCAGGTGGTCCTGCGACAGGTTAGTGAACACCGCCACGTCGTACCGGGTGCCGTCGACCCGGCCGAGCGCCAGCGAATGGCTGGACACCTCCATCGCGGCCGCCGTCACGCGGCGCTCCACCATGACGGCGAGCAGCGCCTGCAGGTCCGGCGCCTCCGGCGTGGTCAGCGCCGAGCCGACCCGCTCCGCACCGATCCTGATCTCCACCCCGCCGATCAGCCCGGTCTCGTGCCCGGCCGCGCGCAGCCCGGCCTCGGCCAGGTAGCTGGTGGTCGTCTTGCCGCTTGTCCCTGTCACCCCGATCATCGTCATCCGGTGCGACGGGTCGCCGTAGATCCAGCAGGAGATGTCGCCGAGCCGGTCCCGCGGCGCGGACACCACGAACACCGGCACGCCGGTGCGGGCCGCCCGGTCCCGGCCGGCCTGGTCGGTGAGGATGGCGATCGCCCCGGCCGCGACGGCCTGGTCGCAGTAGGCGGCGCCGTGGGTGTGCTCGCCGGGCAGGGCGGCGTACAGGTCACCGGCCCGCACCTGCCGGGAGTCGAGGGTGACGCCGGTGAGACGGCCTGGACCGTTCGGAATGAAATCGGTTCTTCCGACGCCAAGGAGCTCGGCCAGCCCGGACAACGGACGTGGCGGAACGCGGGCGGGTCGGATCACGCCCCGAGGGTATCCAATATCAGGGCGCATTGAGCCGGACATACGGCGCGACAAGTCCAGGTTGCGGAGGAATCTGCAACGTCTGCAGGGCGAACTTCATCGCGTTGTACAAGACCGGGCCCGCGACGTTGGCCCCGAAGTACGCGATGTTGCTGTCCGGGTTCTGCACGTTCGCCGAGACCACGACCTGCGGGCCGTTGCCCGGCGCCATCCCGATGAAGCTCGACCCGTACTGGCACAGCGCGCAGTGCGGGCCCGGCTCCTGCGCGGTGCCGGTCTTGGCGGCGACCGCGTAGCCGGGGATGACGGCCCACGGTGCGTTGCCCTCCGCGTCCAGCCCGGGCACCTGCTGCAGGATCTGGACCAGCTCGTGCGCCGTCTTCGGCTGGATCACCCGGCGGGACGGCTCCGGCGCCGCCGGGGTGTACTGGCCGCTCGAGTTGTACGTCCCTGCGATGAGCGTCGGCTGCACCCGCACGCCGTTGTTCGCGATCGTCGCGTACACGCTGGCCATCTGCACCGCGTTCACCGCCACTCCCTGGCCGAACGACAGCGTGTACCGCTCGTCGCCCGCCCACGTGTCCGGCTTCGGCAGGATCCCCGGGCTCTCCCCCGGCAGGTTCAGCCCGGTCGGCTCGCCGAGGCCGAAAGCGCGCAGGTAGTCGTACTGGACCTGCGGCGGGACGTGCTCGACCACCTGGGACATGCCGACGTTGCTGGAGTGCGCGATGATGCCCGCGATCGTGTAGTGCGAGCCGCCGTCGGCCTCCGCGTCGGTGATCCACTGGCCGCCCCGGTAGATCTCGGACGGGATGTAGTAAGGGCTCATCGGCGTCTGGCCGCCGCGCTCGAACGCCGCGGCGGCCGTCATGACCTTGGCGGTGGAGCCGGGCGCGAAGATGTCCTGCACCGCGAGGTTCTTGGCGTCCGCCACGTTGGTCAGCGTGTTCTGGTCATAGGTCGGCCACTGCGCCATGGCGAGGATGGCGCCGGTCTTCGGCTGGATGATCACGACGGTGCACTGCCTGGCGTCCGTCTTGTTCACTTCCGCCTCGCACGCCTGCTGCGCGGCCAGCTGCAGCGCCGGGATGATCGTCAGCCGGATGCCGGTGCCGTTCTGCGCCGGGGTGTCCTTGCTGCCGGCCAGCGGGATCGGCTGGCCGTCGGCGCCGATCTCCACCTGCTCGCTGCCCGGCGTGCCGGACAGCAGCTTGTTGTACTCCTGCTCGAGGCCGGTCTGCCCGGCGATCACGCCGGTCGCCGGGTTCACGTTCGTGAAGCCGACGACGTTCGCGGTGGCGTCGCCGTCCGGGTAGTCCCTTACGTACGCCGGCAACGAGGCGACGCCGGGGATGTTCAGCGCGGCGATCTTGGTCTGGTTCGGGGCGGACACGCCCTTGGCGAGCACGACGTAGTCCTTCGACGTCGGGTGCTCGAGGAGGTTCAGCACCTGCTGCTGCGTCAGGCCGAGCGGGCCGGCGAGCTCCTGGGCGGCGTGCGGCTTGTCGGCTATCTGCGGCGGGTCCGCCGTCACCGTGTAGGTCTCCACGGTCATGGCCAGGACCTGCCCGTCCGCGCCGTAGATGGTGCCGCGCATCGCGGGCAGCGGGATCGCCTCGAACGTCTGCTTCTTGGCTACCTCGCGGTAATAGCCGGCCTCCATGCCCTGGATCTGCACCAGGCGGCCGGCGAACAGGGTGAGCACCACCGCGACGGCGACCAGCGCGATGCCGATGCGCTTGCCCGGCTCGCCGCGGCGAATGGTGATGCGGCGCGGCGGCCGCGGCGGG
>NZ_JBARCR010000615.1:0-1674 GCF_049794275.1 Trebonia sp. | reverse complement strand
GTGCGGTCGGGCGCGGCGACGGCGAGCGGGAGGATGCGGACGCCGACGGCGACGTCCTGGCCCGGCGCGGCGGGACCGTGACCACCGCCGGCGGCGCGGCGATGGCGAGATAAGCCGGGTTCCCTGGGCAGGCACTGGCGGCCGCCGCATCGCATCCGGCCGCGGTGGCCCGCGGATTCACGATCGCCCTGCTGGCCGCCGGGCCGGCGAAGAGTTCGCTGCGGGCCAGGTAGAGGCCCCCGCCGGTCAGCACCGCCAGCGCGAGCACGCCGGACAGCAGGAACCTGACCCGGCGGGCCGACGTAGCCGCCATCCGTGCTCTGCGATCCATGTCATCACCGCCTACAGGCGCTGACACTAGGACATTGGCACCGGATTTCGTCCCAGTATGGACGAATGTCACCAAGTAGTCTCCGCGGCTGGAATAGCGCTGGCCGGCCTCGCGTTCCTATCCTCGTGTCGGTGCGTTAGTGTCCCCCGGGCCTACCCACTGCCTTCATGGAATACCGTCCGGCTGGAGCCATGATGCGCCTTTCGCCGTGAGGCGGCCTGCGTACCGGCCACGGCACGCCCTCGCGAGCGCACGCTCCCGGGGGCGCTGTCATGTCCGGCTTCGTGGCCGGGCCGGCAGGGCTACTGGTAGGAGATCATCACCGGTGCCGGTACGTTCACCATCGTCTGCTGCGGGGTGAGCATCGGGTGATCCTTGACGAGGAAGTTCTTCCACCCGAAGTACACCCCGCGCGGCGCCGCGCCCGTCACCGCGTTCCAGGTTTCCTGCTTCGCCGCGGGCGTGCCCTGGCCGTCCATGTGGACGACGATCGCGAGGTCGTCGTGGCTGGTGTCGAGATCCGGTTCGCCGGCGATCATCGATAGCTGGAACTGATGCAGTACCAGCAGCTTCTGCGGCAGGTGATATCTCGCGGTGAGCGTCGCGAGCCAGCCGATGACGCTGTTGACCTCGCCGATGTCCACGTGCCCGATCTGGCGCAACGGCTTCTGCCCAGGCTGGAGCTTCCATTCCGCGTCGATCGCCAGCCCGACGTCAGGGAGCCGGAGCAACGACTCGTACAGCTGGGCCTGGGCAAGCAGGCTAGCGCGTCCGGGCTGGAGGTCAAGGATGACGTACATGCCGGCCGCGGCCGCCTGGCTGACCCACGGCTGCAGCGATGACACCGGCGACTCGTACGAATAGTTCCCGTCCGCGCCCGGCGACGCCTCCGCCACCGTGGCGATGATCTCGAACGCGGGGACAACCGGCACCCTGCTGAGTGGCTGGTAGGCGGCGGCCATCTGCTCCGCCCTGGCCACGCTGGCGGTCAGGTCCTGCTGCCCCAGCGCGCCGAGGCCTGGCGTCCCCGGGTATCCGTACAGCGCCACCAGTCGCCGCCAGGGAAACATCACCTGCCCGCCGCCGGGAAGCTGACGGCCAGTCTCCGCCACGGCCAGCCGGCTGCCCAGGCGGGTGGCGGGCCCGAACTGCGCCCCCACCCCTACCACGTAGAGCGGCCTGAGCCGGGCCAGCACGAGGATTGCCGCGGGGTCGGCCCGCGGATCCCCGCCGCGCACGCCGACCACGGCTGCGCCCGCCGCCTCGGCTGTGACGGTGACCGCGGTGATCTCCGGGGTGGTCTCCCCGCGGCTGACCAGCACCCCGACACGACTGAGCGACGC
>NZ_JBARCR010000614.1:0-1590 GCF_049794275.1 Trebonia sp. | reverse complement strand
GGTCAGCGGCACGGGCCCGTTGCCGATGTCGGCGACCAGCCGCCCGACGTCGAGGGTGACGTCGCCCGCCAGGATCACCTCCGCGTGCGGATGCGCCCCGCCGCCCGCGGCGCCCTGGGCGTCCAGGGCTCCGCGGGCGGCGACGCGCATCCGCACGCGGAGACGATCCAGGCGGGCGACGTCACCCTCGACGTCGGGCGGCTGGTCGCCGACATCGGCAACGGGCCCGTGCCGCTGACCAGGCTGGAGTTCCTGCTGCTGCGCGAGCTCGCCGAGCACGTGGGGCAGTCGGTGCCCAAGGGCACGCTGCTGGCCACCGTCTGGGGCTACGACTTCGACCCGGGCTCGAACGTGGTGGACGTGTGCGTCCGGCGGCTGCGCTCCAAGCTCGGATTCGACCTGATCAAGACCGTGCGGGGTGAGGGCTATCAGCTCGTCGCCCGGTAGCCTCGTGAGCTCACAGGGCGGCGGGAGCGGCACCCGCTCCCTGGCCCGGGTGCGCCACGCGACCGCGCAGATTCTCGCGCTGCGCTGGCCGTACAGCCCGCTGGCGCTGAACACGAGCTGGGCGGTCTTCTCTGCGCTCAACCTGATCGCGATCTTCTGGTTCGCCAACTGGGAGACGATCCCGTTCCATTTCATCTGGATCAGCCTGACGGTGCTCTACGGCTTCCAGCCGTGGCGGGCCGCGCCGACCATGTGGGTACTCGGCGCGGTCATGCTGACCACCGTCGCCGGCATCGGCCTCGACGTGTGGCGCGGCTCTGAGCCGCCTGCGGAGCTGACCGAGGTGCCGCTGATGGCCGCGGTGTTTGTCGCCATGGCGTGGCACGCCCACCGCAGGCAGGCGGCCGACCGGGCGACCCGGTCGCTCAGCGAGGAGAACGGCCGGCTGCTCGCCACCCAGCAGCGGTTCCTCCAAGACGCCGCGCACCAGCTGCGGACGCCGATCACGATCGCGCTCGGCCACGCCGAGCTGCTGGCCGGCGATCTCACCGGCCAGCAGCAAGACCAGGACATCCAGGTCGTGATCGGCGAGCTCAGCCGGCTGCGCAGGATCGCGGAGCGGCTGCTCCTCATCGCTGCGGCCGGCGACCCGGGGTTCCTGCACGCCGAGGTCGTCGCGCTCGACCGGCTGATCATGGAGCTGATCAGGCGGTGGCGGCCGACCGCCGACCGGAGCTGGCAGCTCGGCCGGCTCGACCCGGTGACGGTACGGGCGGACAGGGAGCGGCTGGGCCTGGCTCTCGACGCACTCCTCGAGAACGCGGTGCGGCATACCGTGACCGGCAATGTCATACAGTTGTCGGTCATCAGGGGCTGGCCCGGCATGCCAGTGCGCATCATCGTCGCGGATGGCGGCAGCGGCATTCCCGAGGACCGGCTGCACCTCATCTTCGACCGGTTCCGCACCGGCGACGACCACGAGTCACGGGGAACCGGACTGGGGCTTCCCCTCGTCCGCGCGGTAGCCCGCGCGCACGGCGGCGACGTGACGGTCCGCAGCAAGCCCGGCTCGGGCAGCGAATTCGAGCTGACCTTGCCGGCGCCGCCCAGCGGGCGGCCGGAGCTGCCGGCCGGTTCCGGCGC
>NZ_JBARCR010000613.1:0-1537 GCF_049794275.1 Trebonia sp. | reverse complement strand
GGCATGATCCGCGCGGCCGGGCGGGGCACGGCGGCGAGCAGCAGGCCGGGGATGACCGCGGCGGCGTGCCCGGTCTCCGCCAGGTGGATCTGCAGCAGGAGGTCCGAGGCCACGTAGCGGACGTCCGGCTCAAAGCCCGCCTCCCGGCAGGCGTTGCGCGCCCACTGGCCGGGCCCGGTGTCCGCCGGGTCGAAGATCCACGGGACGCCTGCCAGGTCCGCGAGGCGCACCTGCGTGCCAGGCTCGCCGCCAACGGCGTACCGGCCGTGCGCCGGGAACACGGTGAAGAGCTCGTCGTTCGCCAGCAGCTGGGTGCGGGCTCCGGCGACCGGCGGGTGCGCGGTGCCCGGGTACTCCTCGCCGAGAACGATGTCGAAGTCGTGCGCGAGCAGGCCCGCGAACGCCGGGCCCGCCTCCTGGTGCGCGATCTCGACCCGCAGTCCCGGGTGGCGTCCGGCGAGGCGCGTCAGGACCGAGGGGACCAGGGCGAACAGCACCGACTGGAACGAGGCGACCCGCAGGGTGCCGCGCACTTCGGCGAGCGAGGCGCGCAGGTCGGCCTCCGCCTCCTCGAGCCGTTCCAGTATCGCCTCGGTGTGCTCGACCAGGATGCGGGCCTGCGGGGTGAGCCGGACTCCGCGTCCGGCCGGCTCGAGCAAGGGCACTCCCGTCTCGGTCTCCAGCTGGCTCAGCTGCTGGGAAATCGCCGACGGGCTATAGGACAAGGCCCGCGCCACGGCGGCGAGGGTTCCGCGGCGGTCCAGCTCGCGCAGTAGCCGCAAGCGGTGCACGTCGAGCATGGCCCGCGCCTCCCATCGGAATTATTGGTCAGATTTGCTTATCAGTATTGCTCAGAATCATTCGCTGGACGAAACGTTCCTGATTGGCGACTGTAGATGTATGCCAGGACAGACCGCCACGATGACCGCTGCCACCTCACTGGCCACGCCGGTGAGGCGCCGGCCGCTTCCCGGGCCGGCGATTCTCCTCGTGCTCGGTTCGTGTTCGTCGCTCCAGGCCGGCGCGGCGCTCGCGATGCGGCTGTTCCCGGTTCTCGGCGCCCCCGGCGCGACCCTGCTGCGCCTCGGGCTGGCCGCTATCGTGCTGCTCGCCGTGACCAGGCCCCGGGTCCGCGGCTGGCGCAGGAGGCAGTGGCAGGCTGTATTGCTCTATGGCGTCAGCCTCGCCGGGACGAACGCGTTCTTCTACGCCGCCCTCGCCAGGCTCCCCCTGGGCACGGCGGTGACCATCCAGTTCCTCGGCCCGCTCACCCTCTCCGCCGCATTGTCCCGCCGGCTGCGCGACCTCGGCTGGGTCCTGCTGGCCGTGACCGGCGTGGCCATCCTCGGCCTCACAGAAAGCCACGGCACCGCGGCCGGCGGGTACGGTCCACTCAGCCTGGCGGGCGTCGCGTTCGCCCTGGCCTCCGGTGCGTTCTGGGCCACGTACATCATCACGGGCACCCGCGTGAGCGCCGCGGTGCCCGGCCGCGGCAGCCTCGCCGTTGCGATGACCGCGGGCGCGCTGGTCCTGGTGC
>NZ_JBARCR010000612.1:0-7206 GCF_049794275.1 Trebonia sp. | reverse complement strand
ACATCGTCGCCCACCACCTCACCGTCATGATCACGCTGAGTGAAGCGGCGATCGCCGCGTCGGCCAGCTCACCGGAGCGCGCCAACGACGTTATGCGCAGCGTGGCGGACACCGGGCGGCGCGCGCTGGCCGATACCCGCCGGCTCCTCGGCGTGCTGCGCCAGCGCCCCAGCCAGGACCCCGGTCAGGACCCCGGTGGATCCCTGCAGCCCGTCCCCGACCTCACTCAGCTCGACACGCTCATCGAACAGGTCCGGTCCGCGGGACTGGACACCACGCTGGAGATCCACGGCCAGGCACCTGACGTGCCGGCCGGCGTGCAGCTGACGGTCTACCGGCTCGTGCAGGAGGCCCTCACCAACACTCTCAAGCACGGTGGACCTGGCGCCCGCGCCTCGGTGCGCCTGCGCTACCTCCCCGGCGAACTGCTGGTCGACATCGACGACGACGGCGCGGGTGCCGCTGCCCACGAGCCCGCGGGCATCGGCAGCGGCCTGCTCGGCATGCGGGAACGGGTCCACGCCTACGGCGGCGACGTGCAGGCCGGCCCCCGCGGGCCCAGCGGCTGGAAGGTCTCCGCACGGCTGCGCCTGGACAGCGGCGACGCCCCATGATCCGGGTACTGCTCGTCGATGACCAGTCCCTGCTCAGGATGGGATTCCGGCTGATCCTCGAGGCAGAGCCCGACATCGAGGTGGTCGGTGAAGCCGGGGACGGGGCGGCCGGGGTGGGCATGACATCAGCCCTGCACCCCGACGTGGTGCTGATGGACGTCCGGATGCCGGGGACGGACGGGATAGCCGCGACCCGCTTGATCACGGCCGCCGAGCCGGCAACCAAGATCCTGATCCTCACCACCTTCGACCTGGACGAATACGTCTTCGCCGGGCTCAAGGCCGGCGCCAGCGGGTTTCTTCTCAAGGACGCGCCACCCGCCGAGCTGCTCACCGCCATCCGCACCGTCGCCGGCGGCGACGCGGTCCTCGCCCCCACCGCAACCCGCCGACTCATCGACCAATTCGCCCCCCTGCTACCCGGTCCCGGTCGGCAGCACGAGCGGGATATCTTGCTCAGCAAGCTCACCGATCGGGAACAAACTGTCTTCGTCCAGCTCGCCGCTGGGCGATCCAACCGTGAGATCGCTGACGACCTGCATCTGTCCGAAGGAACCGTCAAGGTCCACGTCGGACGCATACTTGCCAAGCTCGACCTCCGCGACCGCGTCCAGGCCGTCGTCCTGGCATACGAGTCCGGCCTGATCACTCCAGGCAGCTAAGCCTTCAGGCGGTGCGGCGTACGCCTTGCGGCTAGATGCGGCCGTCAGGGTGTAGCCGCCAGGCCGATGCCGCGCCAGGTGGCCGTTGCCTAGCGTTGAGCCATGACCTTGAGCCTGATCACCCACCTCGTGCAGTCATACGGCTATTACGCGGTGTTCACGCTGATCGCGCTGGAGAGCATGGGCATCCCGCTGCCAGGTGAGACCGCGCTCATCACCGCGGCGCTCTACGCCGGCACGACCCACCATCTGAACGTCGTGGCGCTGGCGGCCGTCGCGACCTGCGCAGCGGTCATCGGCGACAACGCCGGCTACTGGATCGGCCGGACGGGCGGCCTACGGCTGGCCGAGCGCTACGGACGTTACGTCCGGCTGGACCGCGCGAAACTCAAGGTCGGACGCTATCTGTTCGCCCGGCATGGCGTGAAGGTCGTCTTCTTCGGCCGGTTCATCGCGGTACTGCGGACCTTCGCCGCGTTCTTCGCCGGGGTCAGCAAGATGCATTGGCCCGGCTTCGTCGCGGCGAACGCGGCCGGCGGACTGCTGTGGGCGAGCTTCTACACCCTCGGCGCCTACGCGCTCGGCAACGCGGCGTCCAGTGTCGGAAGTGCGATCCTCATCGTCGGGTACGCGGTCGCCAGCGTCCTCACTGTCACCTCGATCATCGTGGTCCGCAGGTCGATGCGCCGCCTCGAACAACGAGCCGAGGAAGCCTTCCCCGACAACGGGGCTGCAAGCCCGGCTGCGCTGGCAGAAGCCTGCGAGCTGGTCTAGCGGGACCGGACCCGGCCCGGGCCACTCGAATTTGCAGCGCGAGTGGCTCGGGCTGCTTGAAATGCTGGTGGCCCCAGTGTGCCGGACTGCCCGGGCGCGGCGGTCCTGGAAGACCGGCTGGCTGAGGTGCTGGCCAACCACCCGGCCGCCGAAGTCGACCGGCAGGTGATCGCCCAGTTGCGCGCCGTGCTGGACGTGCGTGCTGGGGATGCCTGACGCCGGCGTAGATCTCGACGCATGGGCCGGGCTTCTAGTTAAACTGCCACTATTTCGCCTCAGTTAATGGAAAAAGGTAACCTGACTAGGGCAGCCACAAGCCGCTGACCGGGGGGTGGGCATGATGACGACCGAAGAACCCGATACGGCACCCGGAAAGTCCGGCCGTCGCGGCCGCGCCTCGTCCAGGCCTGATCCGGGCGGCGGAACAGCTCCGGACGTTGGGGTCCTGGTCACGATTCGCTCGCTGCTTCCGAACCTGGCGCCAGTCGAGCGGCGCGTTGCGCAAGCGGTGCTCGACGACCCGGCGGGCGTGGCCTGGCGGAGCATCTCCGAACTGGCCCGCTCCTGCGGCACGTCGGCCACCAGCGTGGTGCGATTCTGCCGCGCGATCGGGCTGCGCGGGTATCCGGAACTGCGGCTCGCGCTTGCCGGGGCGGTGGCGCACGATGATGCGGCGTCGGTCGTGGCAGCGTCCAGCGATATCGACCCCGACGACGACCCGGTGACGATCACCAAGAAGATCGCTTACGCGGACGCGGCCGCGGTCACCGAGACCGCCAGCCGGCTCGATGTCGGCGCTCTGGTCAAGGTCGTCGACGCGCTCGCGGTGGCGAACAGGATCGACATTTACGGCGTCGGCGCGAGCGGCCTGGTGGCCGTCGACCTGCAGATAAAGCTGCAACGGATCGCCCGGCCCGCCTACGCCTGGCCCGACCCGCACCTGGCGGCCACCTCCGCGGCGCTGCGGGACAAGGGCGACGTCGCGGTCGGCCTGTCGCACACCGGGACCACCGTGGACACCATCGACGCGCTTACCGAGGCCCGCGCGCACGGCGCCACCACGGTCGCGATCACGAACTTCCCGTGGTCCCCGATCACCGAGGTCGCGGACTTCGTGCTGCTGACCGCCGCGCGCGAAACGGCCTTCCGGTCCGGCGCCACGACCAGCCGGATCGCTCAGCTCACCGTGGTGGACTGCCTGTTCGTCACCCTGGCGCAGCGCGACCTGCCGCGCACCATGGACGCGCTGGAGCGGACGTTCGCGGCCGCACAGGCGAAGCGCGTCCGCCGCGCGCGGCACCCAAAATCATTATCCCGAACGGGCGCGGCTGACTCCCCAGGGTCAGCTCAGCCCTTGACCCCGCCGGCCAGGCTGGCGCGGTTGATCTGCCGCTGCGAGGCGATGAACAGCAGCACGACCGGCAGTGAGACGATCACGACGGCCGCGGCCAGCAGCGTGAACTGCGACTCGTTGGAGCCGTAGAAGGTGTAGATCCCCTTCGTCACCGGCGCCAGCGACGGGTCGGCGAGCAGCACCACCGGTCCGATGATGTCGTTCCACACGCCGAGCATCGCGTACAGGAACGCGATCAGCAGCGCGGGCCGGGTCAGCGGCACGATCACGCGGCCCAGGTAGGACAGGTAGGACGCGCCCTCCACCCACGCCGCCTCGTCAAGCTCGGTCGGCACGGACGCGAGCGAGGCGGTCAGCACCACCACCGCGAGCGGCAGTCCAGGTATGCCCGCCATCGTAATGTGCAGGAGGATGTAGCCGATCCGGCTGTTGAACAGGCCGAGTATGCGGGCCTCGGCGTACATCGGGATGATCGACAGCGGCAGGAACAGCCCGACGAACACGAACGTGTACAGCAGCGAGTGGCCGCGCAGCAGCCGCCGGGCGATCGGGAAGGCGATCAGCAGGCCCAGCGCCACCGCCAGCGCGGCGGCCACGACCGAGTACAGCACGGTGTTGAGCAGCTCCGGCCCCAGGTCCGCGCTGTTCCACGCGTTGCCGAAGTTGCTCACGTCCGGCGACCCAGGCGTCATCGGCGAGTTCAGGAAGTGCGACGGCGACTCGAACGCCATCATCACCACGTACAGCACCGGCAGCAGGAACAGCAGCGTGATCAGCACGCCGACCGAGATGCCTGACACGAGGCGCGGGCGTCTCATCCGAACAGCCTCCGTTCCCGGCGGCGCAGCAGGGCCAGCATCGGCAGGGCCACGATCAGGGTCACCAAGAACAGCACCACGCTGACCGCCGCGCCATATCCGAGATTCGAGTTGAATGACCCGAACGCCACGTTGTAGGACAGCATGCCCAGCGTCTGCGTGCCGTACTGCCCGTCGGTGAGCACGTAGATCAGGTTGTAGGTGGTGAACGCGCCGACCACTGCCAGCATCACGTTCAGCGTCACGAACGGGGCGAGCAGCGGGAACGTGATGCGGCGCAGCCGCTGCCAGGCGCCCACCCCGTCCATCGCCGCGGCCTCGTACAGGGCGGGATCGATCGCGCGCAGGCCGCCGATGAACACCAGGGTGGAGAAGCCGACGTTCTGCCAGATCTGCACCAAGATCACCAGCGGCATGGCCCAGTTGTCGGAGCCGAAGAACGCGCTATGGATGCCGAACAACCCGAAGAACGACGTCATCGGGCCTTCCTGCGAGTTGAAGATCAGGAGCCAGACCAGGCCGACGACCGTGACCCCGAGCGCGATCGGCAGGAACACGAGCAGCCGGCCGACCGCCGCGAACTTACCGCCGCCCACGAGCTTGTGCGCGAAGAGCAGGGCGAGGAGGTTCTGGCCGAGGGTGACGGCGACGACGAACACCAGCGTGGCGACGATAGCCGGGTCGAAGCCGGGCGCCTCCGTGGAGAACATCGAGGTGTAGTTGGAGAACCCCAGGTTGTGCACGGCCGCGCCCGGCAGCGCGGTGTAGTCGGTGAACGAGATGATGACGTTCCCCACCATCGGCACGATGGCGAACAGCACGTAGACGCCGACCCCGAGCAGCAGGCCGCCCCACATCATGACCCGGGACGGGCGGCTAAGCAGCCGGGTCGGCTTCGGCCGGCGGGCTCGCCGCGACGTGGCCGCGCTGGCACCGGCCGGGGTCACGGCTGGGCGCCGTGACCCCAGTCGGAGCGCCGTCACGACGTCTTCCAGTCCTTTTCATAGGTGGCGGCGGCCTGCGCGGCCGTCATCTTGCCCTGGATGACCGACAGTTGCAGGTCCGCCCAGTTGGCTGCCTGGTCGTAGTACCCGTTGCTTGGCGACAGCGCCGGGTACAGCACGTCCTGAAGGACGCCCTTGCCGAACCAGGACCCCATGACCTGCGACGCGAAGCCGGTGAACGTGCCGCTGTTCTGGCTCGAGGAGATGCCGGTGATGTTCACGTACTGCGCGTAGATCGACGGGGAGGAGAAGAACGACAGCCACTTCATCGCCGCGGTCTTGTTCGGCGAGGAGTTGAGCACGTAGTACGTGAGGTCGTTCTGCGCGTAGGCCTGGTTGTCCGCGGCCTTGCTGCTGAACGGCAGCGGGAAGTAGCCGAGTTGCAGCTTCGGGTTCGCCGAGTGGAGGGAGGACAGGTCCCACGACCCGTCGAGTTCCATCGCGTACTTGCCGGCGGCGAAGTCACCGCCTGCCATGGTCTGCCACGGCGCGCCGGTGTAGTTCGGCTCCAGGTACTGGGCGATCTGCTTCTCC
Organism: Trebonia sp.; assembly: GCF_049794275.1. Lineage (NCBI taxonomy): Bacteria > Bacillati > Actinomycetota > Actinomycetes > Streptosporangiales > Treboniaceae > Trebonia > Trebonia sp. The sequence continues at coordinate 1,446 of NZ_JBARCR010000612.1, read as the reverse complement.
TCGGTCATGCCCTGGATGAAGGCCGGGTCGGTCCACTTGGCGGTCCCGTTCATCAGGGCGGTGGCGAGGTTCCCGCCTGGTGCCTTCGGGTACCACAGGTCGGTCATCGCCTCGTAGTAGATGAACTGCAGGTAGATCGGGCCGACACCACCGAGCGCGGTGTAGATGGGCTGCACGCCGTGCGACTTGAGCGTCTGGCTAAGGGCCAGGAACTGGGCGAAGGTGGTGGGCGGGGTCAGGTGGTACTTGGCGAAGATCTGCTTGTTGTAGAACACGCCTTCCTGGTACGCGCCCGAGACAAGGCCGTACGTCTTGCCCTGGTAGGTCTCCGCCTGCTGCGCGGCCGTCGTGTAGTCGCTGAGGAAGCTCTGGCCGTTCAGCGGCGCGAATGCCCCCTTCGTCACATAGAGCTGGATCGGGGTGGTGTTCGAGGTCGTCAGCTGCTTCGGCAGCGGCAGGAGCGGGAAGTTGGACGTGACGATGTCGGCGGTGCCGGAGTTGACCGATTGCTGCAGCAGGGTCTCGTACGGGCCGTTCACGTTGGCCGCGGTCTGCAGCTTGACCTTGATGTTCGGGTTCGCCTTCTCGAACTCCGCGTCGATCTTGTTGATCGCCTGGACGGCGGGCGGGTTCACCCAGGTGATGATCTTGAGTGTGGTCGTCCCGCCGCCGCTTCCGCCGGAGCCGCCACTAGAGCAGGCGGCTGCGACGACCGTCACGGCGACGGCCAGCGAGCCGGTCAGGATTGACCGGGTCCTCTTTCTGAGCGGAAACTTCTTCACTAGCATCAGCTGCTCCTAGCGTTGGCGTTCACCGCGGCGACCACGGTAGGTAATTTTCGCGCCACCAAGCCGACATGTAAAGATCTTACGATAACTGTCCATTACCTGGCATTTCTTTACTTAAACGTAACAGCGCGCGCATCTGCTGCGCGACGCCGAGCGCGGCGCGCACGGTACCGTCTGTGGCGTTGAGCGCCTCCCGCGCCTGCTGTGCGCCCACTCCGGCAAGCAGCGCCACCAGGGCCGTGGGCAGGTCGCCGCCCGCCTGGGTCAGCACCGCCTCGCAGGCGGCCTCATCCGCGCCGGAAGCCTCCCGCAGCATGCGCACCCGCCGCACCCGCAGCTTGTCGTTGGTCGCGCTGGCCTCCGCCATCAGGTTCGAGTACGTCTTGCCGAGCCGCACCATCAGCGCGGTGGAGAAACCGTTCAGGATGAGCTTGAGCGCCGACGTGGCCTTGAGCCTGGTAGACCCGGCGATCGCCTCAGGGCCGGTGTCGGCGACGATGGCGACCCGGGCGAGCGACCGCAGCGGAGAGCCGGGGTTGCAGGTGACGACCGCGGTGAACGCGCCCCGCCGCGCCGAGGCGGTCAGCGCACCGGCGACGTACGGGGTACGGCCGCTGGCGCTCAGCCCGATGACGAGGTCGGCGGCGGTGACGCCGGC
>NZ_JBARCR010000611.1:0-5074 GCF_049794275.1 Trebonia sp. | reverse complement strand
CGCCACGTCGGCGGGGCTGGCGATCCCGGTCCTGCCGAGCTCGGCCCCGGTCGCGGGCTCGATAACGGCGGCGTCGCCGCCTTCCGGTGTCACCCAGCCGCCGGAGTACACCCGACCCTGCCAGGCCTCGTCTTTGAGGAACGTCACGATTCACTCCTGAAGCTTCTGGAGGCGGAAGTAACAGTGCGACTACTAGCGCCATGGTAACGGCGCCAGGCGGGCGCCGCCATCTCGCGCGCCGCCTTGTGGAATCGCCCAACTTCGGCGCGCAATCGGTTGTCCGCGACGCCTCTTGGCGGCCACATCACGCCGGTCTAGGCTCCTAGTCACAATGTGACTATCAGGTCTTCGTGACTATCAGGTCTTCGAGAGGGCGCCCAGATGAGCCTGGCGAATGACATCAGCGTGCCGATCCGGCACCCGGACCGGTTCTTCATCGGCGGCCAGTGGGTGACACCCTCGTCCGGCGCCACGATCAACGTCATCGACTCGCACAGCGAGGATGTCTACCTCACGGTGGCCGAGGCGCAGGCGGCCGACATCGACCGGGCCGTCAGCGCGGCCCGCGAGGCGTTCGACAACGGCCCGTGGCCGCGGCTCACGCACGCCGAACGCGCCGGCTACCTGCGGGCGCTCGGCGAGCAGGTCGTCAAGCGGTCCGCGGACATCGCCCAGATGTGGCCGCGCGAGTCCGGCGTGATCGCCGCCGTCGCGAACGGCGCCGCGTTCGGCGCCAAGCACACCTTCGACTACTACGCCGGTCTCGCGGACACGTTCCAGTGGGAGCGGCCGGCCCGGCCCGCCCGCGGCGGCTTCGGGCTGATCATCAAGGAGCCGGTCGGCGTGGTCGGCGCGATCATCCCGTGGAACGCGCCGATGGGGCTGATCAGCATGAAGCTCGCCCCCGCGCTGATCGCCGGCTGCACGGTCATCCTCAAGTCCTCCCCTGAGGCGCCAGGCGAGGGGTACCTGATCGCGGAGGCCGCGGAGGCCGTCGGGCTGCCGCCCGGCGTGCTGAACGTGGTCACCGCCGACCGTGAGGTCTCCGAGCTGCTGGTCCGCGACCCGCGCGTCGACAAGATCACGTTCACCGGTTCCACCGCGGCGGGGCGGAAGATCGCCTCGATCTGCGGCGAGCGGATCGCCCGCTGCACCCTGGAGCTCGGCGGCAAGTCGGCCGCGGTCATCCTCGACGACGCGGACCTCGAGACCACCGCGCAATCCCTCGCGATGGCCGAGTGCCTGCTGTCCGGCCAGGTCTGCGCCTCGCTGACCAGGATCGTCGTCACCAGGAGCCGCCACGACGACATGGTCGAGGCGCTCGCCGCGGCGTTCTCCAAGGTGAAGGTCGGCGACCCGTTCGACCCCAGCAGCCAGATGGGCCCGCTGGCCGCCGAGCGGCAGCGCACCCGCGTCGAGGGCTACATAGCCAAGGGCCTCGAGACCGGCGCGACCCTGGCCACCGGCGGCGGCCGTCCCAAGGACCTGGACCGCGGCTGGTACGTGGAGCCGACCGTGTTCGGCAACGTGGACAACAAGTCGGTGATCGCGCAGGAGGAGATCTTCGGCCCGGTGCTGTCCGTGATCGCCGCCGACGACGAGGACGACGCGGTGCGCATCGCCAACGACACGATCTACGGGCTGCACGGCGCCGTGTTCACCAACGACGTCGCGCGGGCCCGCGAGGTCGCCGGGCAGATGCGGACCGGCGCCATCGGCCACAACGGCTTCAAATCCGACTTCGACATGGGGCACGGCGGCTTCAAGCAGTCCGGCATCGGCCGCGAGGGCGGCGTCGACGGGCTGCTCCCGTTCCTCGAGTCCAAGGCCGTGCTGCTCGACGGCCCGACCGCCCGCTACCACCAGCACACCGAGCTTTAGGGGACCGACCAATGACAACGGAGATCAGCACGCCGCTGCTCATCGACGGGCAGGAGCGCGCCGCGAGCGCGACCTTCCCCGTCTACGACCCGGCAGCCAACGGCACGGTCATCGGGCACGCCGCGGCCGCCTCGGCCGATGACGCCCTCGACGCGGTGACGGCCGCGAACCAGGCCTGGCCGGCCTGGGCCGCGCTGTCCGCCGCCGAGCGCACCGCCATCTGCCTGAAGGCCCTCGAGGGACTCGACGAGGACGCCGACGAGCGGGCCGAGATCCTGTCCCGCGAGAACGGCAAGGTGCGGTTCGAGGCCGCGATCGACCTGATGGTGTTCGCCGGCCGGTTCCACCAGGCCGCCCAGTACGCCCCCGAGCTCGACCAGGCGGAGCACATCGCGGGCCCGCCGTTCGACACCACGATCACCAAGCTCCCGGCCGGCGTCGTCACGATCATCTACCCGTTCAACTGGCCGCTGGCCATCCTCGCGGCGTCGCTGCCCGCCGCGCTGATGGCCGGCAACGCGGTGATCGTGAAGCCGCCCCCCACCACGCCGCTGTCGTCGGTGCGCACCCTCCAGCACCTGATGCCCAAGCTGCCGCCCGGCGTGCTCAACGTCGTCACCGGCGCCGACGAGGTGGTCGGCCCGATCGTGGTCGGCGACCCGCGGGTCAGGCACGTCTGCTTCACCGGCAGCGTCGGCGGCGGCAGGCGGATCATGTCGATGGCCGCACCCAACCTGACGAACGTGACGCTCGAGCTCGGCGGCAACGATCCCGCGATCGTGCTCGACGACGCGACGCTCGACGAGGCCGCGTTCGCGAAGATGAGCGGCGCGACGTTCATGACCACCGGCCAGGTCTGCATGGCGCTCAAGCGGCTGTACGTGCCGCGCGGCCGGTACGACGAGGTCGTCGACGGGCTGCGCGCCACGCTGGAGAACGCCGTGGTCGGTCCCGGCCTCGACCCGGCCACCACGTTCGGGCCGCTGAACACCGCCAGGCAGCGCGACTACGTCGCCGGGCTCACCGAGCAGGCGGAGGCGGCGGGCGCGGAGGTGCTCACGTTCGGCGAGTACACCGTCGACGCCGCCAGCGGCAACTACCTGCTCCCCTCGCTCGTCCTCAACCCGGCGGCGGACCTGGGGATCGTGGCCGAGGAGCAGTTCGGTCCCGCCCTCCCGGTCATCCCCTACGACACCGAGGAAGAGGCGGTCGCGCTGGCGAACAGCACCTGGTCCGGGCTCTGCTCGTCGGTCTGGTCCGCGGACACCGAGCACGGCATGAAGATCGCCAGGCAGCTGCGCACCGGCGTCACGTTCTTCAACAACCACAACGCCACCGCGGTGGACGAGCGGGCCCCGTTCGGCGGGTTCAACCAGAGCGGCATCGGCCGCGAGCTCGGCCGCGAGGGAATGCGCGACTTCACGGAGACGCACGTCATGGCCGTGCCGTCCCAGGAAGGCTAGGGGAGACCAGATGACCGGCCACGACACGCTGTTCATCGGCGGCGAGTGGGTGTCCCCCAGCTCCGCCGCCAGGATCGCCGTGCGCAACGCGTCCACGGAAGAGCCGATCGGCGAGACGCCCGAGGCGGCCGAAGCCGACGTGGACGCCGCGGTCGCCGCGGCGCGCCGCGCGTTCGACGACCCGTCCGGCTGGTCGCGCTGGGAGCCGGCCCGCCGCGGGGAAGCGCTGGAACGGCTCGCGGCCGAACTAGAGCAGCGCGCCCAGGACATCGGACGCCTGGTCAGCCAGCAGAACGGCATGCCTTTCGCGCTGTCGCCGCTCATCGAGGGCATGACCCCGGTGGGCACGCTGCGCTACATGGTGAGCCTGCTGGCCTCCTCCCCCGTGGAGGAGGAGACCGCCAGGTTCCTCGGCGGCGACCTGATCATCAGGCACGAGCCGATCGGCGTCGTCGCCGGCATCGTGCCGTGGAACTACCCGCAGACCCTGTCCTCGTTCAAGTACGCGCCCGCGCTCGCGGCAGGCAACACGATCGTGCTCAAGCCGTCCCCGGAAACCGTGCTCGACTCGTACGTGTTCGCCGAGGCGGTGCTGGCAGCCGGCCTGCCGCCTGGCGTGGTCAACATCGTGCCCGGCGGCAGGGAAATCGGCGCGTACCTCGTCCAGCACCGCGACGTCGACAAGGTCGCCTTCACCGGCTCCACCGCGGCCGGGCGGCAGATCGCCGAGGTGTGCGGCCGGCTCCTGCGGCCCGTCTCGCTCGAGCTCGGCGGCAAGTCCGCGGCGATCATCCTGGACGACGCGGACCTGGACCTGGCGAAGATCGGCCAGGACCTGTTCGCCGCCACGCTGGTCAACAACGGGCAGACCTGCTACGCGGGCACCCGGATCCTGGCCCCGCGGTCCCGGTACGGCGAGGTGGTGGACACGCTGGCCGGGTTCGCGTCCTCGCTGCCGGTCGGCGACGCGCTCGACCCGGCCACGCTGATCGGGCCGCTGGTGTCCGAGCGGCAGCGGGACCGGGTGGAGCGGTACATCGCGAAGGGCAAGAGCGACGGCGCGCGGCTGGTCACCGGCGGCGGCCGGCCCGCCGGCCTGGACAGGGGCTGGTTCGTCGAGCCGACGATCTTCGCCGACGTGGACAACAACTCCACGATCGCGCAGGAGGAGATCTTCGGCCCGGTGCTGTCGGTTATCGAGTACGCGGACACCGACGACGCCATCAGGATCGCCAACGACTCCGACTACGGCCTGGGCGGGTCGGTGTGGACCACCGATCCGGCCCGCGCCAGGGACGTCATCCGGCGGGTGCGCACCGGCACCATGGGCATCAACGGCTACCTGCCGGACCCGGCAGGCCCGTGGGGCGGCGTCAAGTCCAGCGGCATCGGCCGTGAGCTCGGCCCCGGCGCCATCGCCGCCTACCAGAACCTCAAGACGGTCTACGCGTAACGCCGGCGTAGCCGGCATTTCCTCTGTATCGTCCGAATTGTGAGCGGCGGGACGTTCAGGACTCACTCAGGCCTGCGCGCGGTCATTAACGCCTGGCTTGAGGACATCAGCTTCCGCACGGGCATGATCACCGGTGCGGTCGTGCTGCTGGTGATCGCGGCGGTCGGTGCCGCCGTGGCCGTCCTCGGCCACAGCGGGCAGGCAGCCACCGCGCTGGGCTCGCGCAGCACCACGAGCCCCGCGACGGTCGCCGCCCCGTCCGTGGGAGGTGCCGCGC
>NZ_JBARCR010000610.1:0-2302 GCF_049794275.1 Trebonia sp. | reverse complement strand
TTCGGCCGCCACTGGCCCGACTTGGACTGCAGCCAGGCGCCGAGCACCTCGGTGAACGCGGGCAGGTCGAGGAAGTAGTGCTCCTGCTCCACGAACAGCGGCGTCTCGCCGTTGATCCGCGACCTCGGGTTGATCAGGTCGGTCGGGTCGAGCTGGTTGCCGCAGTTGTCGCACTGGTCGCCGCGCGCGCTCGGGTAGCCGCAGATCGGGCAGGTGCCCTCGATGTAGCGGTCCGGCAGCGTGCGCCCGGTGGACGGGGAGATCGCGCCGAGCGTCGCCTTCGGGAAGATGTACCCGTTGCGCAGCAGCGTGCTGAAGATCTCCTGGGTGACCGCGTAGTGGTTGCGGGTGGTGGTCCTGGTGAACAGGTCGTAGCTAATGCCGAGGTTCGCCAGGTCGGTCGCGATAACCTCGTTGTACCGGTCGGCGACCTCGCGGGGGGAGATGCCCTCCTTGTCGGCCTGGACCGTGATCGGGGTGCCGTGCTCGTCGGTGCCGGACACCATGAGCACCTTGTTGCCTGCCATCCGCTGGTACCGGCTGAACATGTCGCTGGGGATCGCGAAGCCGGAAACGTGCCCGATGTGCCGCGGGCCGTTGGCGTACGGCCAGGCCGGCGCGGCGAGGATGTGTTTTGGATTGGCGGGTGACATGCCTTAAAGCCTACGGGCAGTGGCGGGCTCGTCGTTTACATTAATCGTCGCCGTCGCGCCGACCGGGGTGTGCCTCGTCTGCTTGATGCCGAGAATCGACAGGAAGAAGGTGCCGAGGATGAGCTGGCAGCTCAGCACCAGCGCGGTCACCGACGGGACCATGAGCCGCAGCGCGTGCTCATAGTTCAGCTGGCCGAACTTGTTCGCGTGCCAGTAGGTCAGCGAGAAGATGAGCCCGCCGAGCCCGGCGAGGCCGATCGCCGCGCCGGCGATCAGCCCGCGCTCGAGGGAGAGTTTCTCCAGCAGCCGCTGGACCTTCGGCTCCTCGGGGAGGAAGCCCTCGGCGCCCGCGTACACCTGGGTGAACAGCCAGAACAGCACCGCCTGGAACCCGATCACCACCATCGCGCTGGCCGCGACAAGCGTGTCCACGTCGAACGTGACGCTGCCTATCGTGATCGGGCCCGCTGCCACCGCGGCGCCGATGACGATGCCGGCCGTGCCGATGACGATGCCGGGCACGAAGAACAGCCAGCGCGGGCTGAACAGCAGCAGGAAGCGCAGGTGCCGCCAGCCGTCCCGCCAGCTCCGCAGGTGCGGCGGACGGCTGCGGCCGTCCTTCTTGAGCGTGGTGGGCACCTCAGTGATCTTCTGCTTCGCCAAGGTGGCCTTCACGACCATCTCGCTGGCGAACTCCATGCCGGTGGCCTGCAGGCCGAGCGCGATCGCGCTGTCCTTCCTGAAACCGCGCAGGCCGCAGTGGAAGTCGCCGATCTTGCTGCGGAAGAACAGGCGGCCGACGAAGGACAGCACCGGGTTGCCGAGGTACTTGTGCAGCCGGGGCATCGCGCCCGGCTCGATGCCGCCCTTGAAGCGGTTGCCCATCACCAGGTCGCTGCCCTTGCGGAGCTCTTCGATGAACGGCATCAGGTTGGTGAAGTCGTAGCTGTCGTCGGCGTCGCCCATGATGACGTACGTGCCGCGGGCCGCGTGGATGCCGCCCATCAGCGCGTTGCCGTAACCCTTCTCGCTGATCGGCACCACCCGCGCGCCTGCATCTTCGGCCAGCCGCTGGCTGCCGTCCGTACTGCCGTTGTCGGCGACAAGGACTTCACCGTTGATACCACTTGCGGCCAGGAATCCAATAGCCTTGCGGACGCACGTCGCCACGGTCTCTGCCTCGTTGAGGCAAGGCATGACCACGGTCAGCTCCACGTTTTCGTCTCCTTCACCGTCAGCGGATCCTACTGCCGGCCGCAATCCTGGTCGCGCATCGTATTACCGTAGGCGAGGGACGAACGCACCGAACCGGCCGCTTGTTCATTGTCAGGGTCATCAACCCAGCACAGGAGGGTACGGCTTGAGGGTAATGCCTGCGGCCCCGTCGCGTGAGCCATCGGCGCGGCGAACCTGGCCGATCCGGTCCACCGGGCCCAGCTTGGGCGGTCCCCGCAGGCTGGTCGCCCGGACCTGGGCCGAGCACCGCCTGTTCATCATCGTGCTCATACCCGCCTTCCTGCTCCGCGTCGACGCCGAGCTCGGCTACCGGTGGCAGGCCTGGTTCAACGATTCGTTCGAGTACCTGTCGAACACGATCCACCTCTCGCTCGACCCGACCCGTACGTCCGGGTACTCCTTCGCGCTCAAGC
>NZ_JBARCR010000609.1:0-5703 GCF_049794275.1 Trebonia sp. | reverse complement strand
CTGCTGCGCCGCGGCGAGCCCGGCCGGTCCCGAGCCGACCACCGCGACCGAGAACCCGGACAGCGCCGCCGGCGGCAGCGGCACGACGCCGCCGGACGCCCACGCCCGGTCGATGATCTCCACCTCGACCTGCTTGATCGTCACCGGCTCAGCGTTGATGCCGAGCACGCAGGCGGACTCGCACGGCGCCGGGCACAGCCGGCCGGTGAACTCGGGGAAGTTGTTGGTGGCGTGCAGCCGGTCGGCGGCCGCCGCCCAGTCGGAGCGGTAGACCAGGTCGTTCCACTCCGGGATCAGGTTGCCGAGCGGGCAGCCGCTGTGGCAGAACGGGATGCCGCAGTCCATGCACCGGGCCGCCTGTCGCTCCGCGCGCTCCCGCGCGAACGGCTCGTACACTTCCCGCCAGTCCGTCAGCCGGACGTCGACCGGCCGCCGCCGCGGCGTCTCCCGCGCGGTCTTCAAGAACCCTTTCGGGTCGCCCATCGCTAGCTACCCCTCACCCGTGCGCAGTGCTTATCCCTGGAGTGCGGCTCGTTAGCCATGAGCCGCGCTCATTACGGCCTCGTTCACGTCACGGCCCTCGCGCTCGGCGGCGGACGCCGCCACGAGGACCCGCTTGTAGTCCTTCGGCATGACCTTGGAGAACCGCTCCACCGCCTCGTCCCAGGAGGCGAGCAGCCGCCCGGCGACCGCGGACCCGGTTTCCGCGTGGTGCCGGGACACCACGTCGTGCAGGAACGCGATGTCGGGCTCCTCGAGCGGGTCGAGGTCCACCATCTCCGTGTTCAGCCGGGTCTTCGCCAGGTCGAGCACGTAGGCGATGCCGCCGGACATGCCCGCCGCGAAGTTCCGCCCGGTCGGCCCGAGGATGACGACCCGGCCGCCGGTCATGTACTCGCAGCCGTGGTCGCCGACGCCCTCGGCGACGGCCAGCGCGCCGGAGTTGCGCACGCAGAACCGCTCGCCAACCGTGCCGCGCAGGAAGATCTCCCCCGATGTCGCGCCGTAGCCGATCACGTTGCCCGCGACCACCTGGGTCTCGGCCTCGAACGGCGAGTCCGCCGCCGGGTAGACGACCAGCCGCCCGCCGGACAGCCCCTTGCCGAGGTAGTCGTTCGCGTCGCCGCACAGCCGCAAGGTGATGCCACGCGGCACGAACGCGCCGAACGACTGCCCCGCCGACCCGGTGAACGCCACCGAGACCGTGTCGGGCGGCAGCCCCTCGCCGCCCCACCGCCGCGTCACCTCGTAGCCGAGCATGGTGCCCACGGTGCGGTTCACGTTCCTGATCGGCAGCTCGAGGCGGACCGGGCGGCCCTCCTCGAGGGCGCCCTCGGCGAGCTGGATCAGCGTGTTGTCCAGCGCCCGGTCCAGGCCGTGGTCCTGCTCCGTGACGCGGTGCAGCGGGCCGCGCGCGCTCGCGGGCTTGTGCAGCACCGGCGTCAGGTCGAGGCCCGCCGCCTTCCAGTGCGACACGGCGAGGGCGGTGTCGAGCAGGTCCACCCGGCCGACCGCCTCCTCCAGCGACCGCAGGCCCAGGGCGGCCAGGTGCTCGCGGACCTCCTGCGCGATGAACTCGAAGAAGTTCACCACGAACTCGGGCTTGCCGCTGAACCGCTTGCGCAGCTCGGGGTTCTGCGTGGCGACGCCGACCGGGCAGGTGTCCAGGTGACAGACGCGCATCATGACGCAGCCGGACACGACCAGCGGCGCCGACGCGAAGCCGAACTCCTCGGCGCCGAGCAGTGCGGCGATGACCACGTCGCGGCCCGTCTTGAGCTGCCCGTCCACCTGCACGACGATCCGGTCACGCAGCTTGTTGCGCAGCAGCGTCTGCTGGGTCTCGGCGAGGCCGAGCTCCCACGGCGTCCCCGCGTGCTTGAGCGAGGTGAGCGGCGCGGCGCCGGTGCCGCCATCGTGCCCGGAGATCAGCACCACGTCCGCGTGCGCCTTCGACACGCCGGCCGCGACCGTGCCTACGCCGACCTCGGAGACCAGCTTGACGTGCACCCGGGCGGCCGGGTTCGCGTTCTTCAGGTCGTGGATGAGCTGCGCCAGGTCCTCGATCGAGTAGATGTCGTGGTGCGGCGGCGGGGAGATCAGGCCGACGCCGGGCGTGGAGCCCCGGGTCTTCGCGATCCACGGGTAGATCTTGTAACCGGGCAGCTGGCCGCCCTCCCCCGGCTTGGCGCCCTGCGCCATCTTGATCTGCAGGTCGTCGGCGTTGACCAGGTACTCGCTGGTCACCCCGAACCGGCCGCTGGCCACCTGCTTGACCGCCGAGCGGCGCAGGTCCCCGTTGCGGTCAGGGATGAACCGGTCCGGGTCCTCGCCGCCCTCGCCGGTGTTGGACCGGCCGCCCAGCCGGTTCATCGCGATCGCGAGGGTCTGGTGCGCCTCCGCGGAGATGGAGCCGTAGGACATCGCCCCGGTCGCGAAGCGCTGCACGATGCTGCTGACCGGTTCAACATCATCAAGATTCGTCCGAACGGGCGCGGCCTGCTCCCCGTCGTCATCGATCCCCTTGATCCGCAGCAGGCCGCGGAGCGTCATCAGCCGCCGGGACTGGTCGTCGACCAGCGCGGTGTACTCCTTGAAGATCTCGTAGCGGCGGCTGCGGGTGGCGTGCTGCAGCTTGAACACCGTCTCCGGGCTGAACAGGTGCGGCTCGCCCTCGCGGCGCCACTGGTACTCGCCGCCGGTCTCTAGCCGCCGGAACGCCATCCCGGGGCCGCCGGCGGCGACCAGCGCCCGGCGGGCCGCCTCGTGCGCGAGGACGTCGAACCCGACCCCGCCCAGCCGGGACGACGTGCCGGCGAAGCAGGCGGCGATCACGTCGTCGCCGAGGCCGACGGCCTCGAAGATCTGCGCGCCGGTGTAGGAGGCGACGGTGGACACGCCCATCTTGGACATGATCTTCAGCACGCCCTTGCCGAGGGCCTTGATCAGGTTCTTTTCCGCCTTGTCCGGAGTGACGCTCTGCTGGCCAGCACTGGCGAGCTGGCCGGCGTCGGCGAGGTCACGGACGGTCTCGATCGCCAGGTAGGGGCACACGACGGCGGCGCCGTAGCCGACCAGCAGCGCGATGTGGTGGCACTCGCGCGCGTCGCCGGTCTCCACGATGAGCCCGGCCTGGGTCCTGGTCTTCTCCCTGATCAGGTGGTGGTGCACCGCGCCGGTGAGCAGCAGCGAGGGAATCGGGATGAGCGTGCCCTCGGTGGTGTGCCGGTCGGACAGCACGATCAGCCGCGCGCCGCCGACGATGGCGGCGTCCACCTCGGCGCAGATCTCGGCGAGCCGGGCCCGCAGCCCGTCGCCGCCGCCGCTGGGGTCGAACCGGCCGTCGATCATGTGGGCGGCGAACCCGGGCAGGTTCCCGTCGTCGTTGATGTGCAGCAGCTTCGCGAGATCCTGCTCGCCGATGACAGGAAACGGCAGCACGATCTGGCGGCAGGACGCGGGGCCCGGCTCCAGCAGGTTGTGCTCTGGCCCGGTCGTCGTGCCCAGCGAGGTGATCAGCTCTTCCCTGATCGCGTCCAGCGGCGGGTTCGTCACCTGCGCGAACAGCTGGGTGAAGTAGTCGAACACCAGCCGCGGGCGGTCGGACAGCACGGCCACCGGGGTGTCGGTGCCCATCGACCCGATCGGCTCTGCCCCGGCGCGGCCCATCGGCGCGAGGATGACGCGGAGTTCCTCTTCGGTGTAGCCGAAGGTGCGCTGCCTGGTGAGCAGATCCGCGGCGGTGGGTACCTCCCGCGCACGGTCCGGCAGGTCGTCGAGGTGCAGCAGGCCCGCGTGCAGCCAGTCCTCGTACGGGTGCTGGGCGGCGAGTTCGGCCTTGACCTCCTCGTCTTCGACGATCCGGCCGGCCGCGGTGTCGGCGAGGAAGATCCGGCCCGGCTGCAGCCGGCCGCGCCGCACCACCCGAGCCGGCTCGATGTCGAGCACGCCGACCTCGCTGGCGAGGATGACCAGGCCGTCGCTGGTCACCCAGTACCGGCCCGGCCGCAGCCCGTTCCTGTCCAGCACGGCGCCGATCACCGTGCCGTCGGTGAACGCGATCAGCGCGGGGCCGTCCCACGGCTCCATGACCGTCGCGTGGTACCGGTAGAACGCGCGCCGCCGCTCGTCCATCTCCTCGTGGTTCTCCCACGGCTCGGGGATCATCATCAGCAGCGCGTGCGGCAGCGTCCGGCCGCCGAGGTGCAGCAGCTCCAGCGCCTCGTCGAAGCTGCCGGAGTCGGATCCCGACGGGTCGACGATCGGGAACAGCCGCTCGATGCCCTGGCCGCTCTTCGACCGCGGGATCAGCGGGCTGGCCAGCATCGCCTCGCGGGCGCGCATCCAGTTGCGATTCCCCTGCACGGTGTTGATCTCGCCGTTGTGCGCGATGTACCGGTACGGGTGCGCCCGCGGCCAGGACGGGAACGTGTTGGTGGAGAACCGGGAGTGCACGAGCGCCAGGCTCGACGCGTAGCGCTCGTCGGACAGGTCGGGGAAGAACGGCTCAACCTGCGGCGCGGACAGCATGCCCTTGTACACCAGCGTCCGCGACGACAGGCTGGCGAAGTAGACGCGGGCCTCGTGCTCGGCGCGCTTGCGCAGGCAGAAAGCCATCCGCTCGAGCCGCATGCCGGTCTCGCCCGCGGCCCCGGCCACGAACAGCTGGGCCAGCCTGGGCAGTACCTCGCGGGCGCCCTCCCCGCAGGCGGCGGGGTCAATGGGCACGTTGCGCCAGCCGAGGACGGTCAGCCCCTCGTCGGCGGCGAGGCCGGCGATCTGGGCGAAGACACGGACCCGTTCCGAATCCTCGATTGGCAGGAAAGCCAGGCCGACCGCGTAGCCGCCAGCTTCGGGGAGCGGGAAACCGGTGACCGCGCGGAAGAAAGCGTCGGGGATCTGCGTGAGGATGCCCGCGCCGTCGCCGGTGTCCGGGTCGGCGCCCGCCGCGCCACGGTGCTCGAGGTTGCACAGGACCCGCAGGGCGTTGGCCACCACGCCGTGGCCGCCTTTGGCCGAGAGGTCCGCGACGAAACCCACACCACAGGCGTCATGTTCGAACCGGCTATCGTAAAGTCCCTCGGTTGCGGCAGGCACCTTCAATACTCCTGTCGTCTAATGTCCGCTGTCATCGCATGCTGCGGTCGGGACGACGTTGGCCCTGCTGCTACACGTAGGTTACGTTGACATTACAGGACTGGTGAATCGCTTTCCAGGGCCGACTTGTGCGCAGGCTGGTAAGCCTTGTTGCGCGTGGGCCTGGTACGGACCAGGTAAACGGCTGCGCCGACAAGTACCGCGGCGTCACCGAGCTCGCCCGCCCGGAGGCCAAAGACAACCGGTAGGTGTCCGATACCCAGCCAAAACAGCGCGAAACCGCCGGCCGCGTAGGCGGCGGCGTACAGCGCGAGCGCGCGGTCGCCGCGCAGCGACAGCCGGCTGGTCGCGACCGCCACGCCGACTCCGGCCGCCGCGGCCCACAGCGCCTGGTACAGGAAGAGCGGCTGGAATGTGGCGAAGTTCTCATAGCCAGCGGGCCGGTGCGCGGGCGCGATCGCGACCGCCCACGGCAGCGAGCTCGGGTGGCCGAAGTCCTGCTGGCTGAACCAGTTCCCCAGCGCGGCCACCGTCAGGCCGAAGGCGATGGCCGGCGCCGCGGCGGCGGCCACCGGGCCGAACCGCAGCCGCCGGCCGCCCTTGACG
>NZ_JBARCR010000608.1:0-1520 GCF_049794275.1 Trebonia sp. | reverse complement strand
CACCTGCTCGTGGAGGGCGTCCCCGGGCTGGCCAAGACGCTGTCCGTCAAGTCGCTCGCCGCGGCGGTCGGCGGTGAGTTCCAGCGGATCCAGTTCACGCCCGACCTGGTGCCCGCCGACCTGACAGGGACGCGGGTCTACCACCAGCACACCGGGGAGTTCCACACCCAGCTGGGGCCGGTCTTCACGAACCTGCTGCTCGCCGACGAGATCAACCGCGCGCCCGCCAAGGTGCAAAGCGCCCTGCTCGAGGTGATGCAGGAACACCAGGTCACGATCGCCCGCGAGACCTACCCGGTGCCCGAGCCGTTCCTCGTCATGGCGACGCAGAACCCGATCGAGTCAGAGGGCACCTACCCGCTGCCCGAGGCGCAAGTCGACCGCTTCATGATGAAGGTCGTCGTCGGCTACCCGAGCGCCCACGAAGAACACGCGATCGTCGACCGCTCGCTGCGCCCCGCCGAGCCGGTCCGCGCGATGCTCAGCCCGGCGGACCTGATCAGCATGCAGGAGCGGGTGCGGGACATCTACGTCGATCCCGCCGTGGTCGACTACGCCGTGCGGCTGGTGACCGCCACCCGGCTGCCGCTGAACGCCGGGCTCGACCTAAAGCGGTACATCAGCTACGGGGCCAGCCCGCGCGCCTCGATCGCGCTGGTGACCGGCGCCCGCGCGCTGGCGTTCACCCGCGGTCGCGACTACGCGCTGCCCGCCGACGTCGGCGAGATCGCCCTCGACGTGCTGCGGCACCGCATCGTGCTGTCGTATGAGGCGCTCGCCGACGACGTCAGCGCCGACGCTCTCATCACGCAGGTGCTCGATGCCGTCGCCGTGCCCGAGGTCGTCCTGAGCGGCCGCTGACCCATGTCCAATCTGGCTGCGCCCGCCGCGCGCGCCCCGCGAGCCGCTCAGGAGCGGCTGCTGTTCCGGCTGGAATGGCGGGTCGTCCGCCGCCTCGACGGACGCCTGGCAGGCGGCTACCGCACCGCGCACCGCGGAACAGGAACCGACTTCGCCGGGCTGCGCGAGTACGCCGAGGGCGACGACGCCAGGCACATTGACTGGAACGTCACCGCCCGGCTGAACGAGCCGCAGCTTCGCCTGTTCAACGAGGACCGCGAGCTCATGGTGTGGCTGGTGCTGGACCGTTCCGCGTCGATGACGGTCGGCGCGCCCGGGCGCGGCAAGCACGACGTGGTCAGCGAGCTCGCCCTGGTGCTCGCCCGGCTGTTCGGCCGGGGCGGGAACCGGGTCGGCGCCCTGCTTTATGACACCGGGCTATCCGGCACCGGAACGGTGCGCACCGTGCCGCCAGGCACCGGGCGCAGGCACGTGCTGCGCATCGGCGCCGAGCTCGCCAGGACCTCCGGCGCTGGCCGCCCTCGTGCTGGCCGGCGTCGGCGGTCCTGGCGAGTTCGGCGCCGATACGCAGCACATGCGTGCGCCCGGTGCCTGGCGGCACGGTGCGCACGGCCCCGGTGCCGTAGAGCCCGGTGTCATACAGCAGGGCGCCGACGCGG
>NZ_JBARCR010000607.1:0-2494 GCF_049794275.1 Trebonia sp. | reverse complement strand
GCCGTTCCCAGACCCGGCGTTCTGGCCAGGGCCGGCGCCGCCGCTGGCCGACCGCAGCCGCGTCAGCGTGGTGCGCAGCGTCCACGCCTGCACCGCGTCCGGCTGGTACTCCGCGAGCAGCCGGAGCCAGGCCTGGGCGTCGCCCGGCTGGTCCGCCTCCACCGCGGCCAGCACCGGGACCCCGATTGAGTTCGCGATCTCGTCACGGGTGCGCAGCCGCCGGTCGCCCCGGTCCTTCCTGAGCGCCACGATGAACCCGATGAGCAACCCCGCCACTAGGCCGATGGGGCCGTACAGGATGAACTGCTTGACCGCCCCGCCGCTGGTGGCCGTGCTGGCTGGCACGAAGACCCGTCCGGCTACCGCACCGACCGGGCTGTTGGGGGATCCGATGAAGGAAAGGAAGCTGGCCGCGACCGCGTTGGCGTCGTCCTCGGCCTCGGAGGCTGTCTTGTCCGTCGCATTGACCGAGATCACGTTGCCCGTCGCATCGGTGGCGGTGATCCCCTGGTGCAGGGCGGTCAGGGTCATCCCGTGGCCGATCTTGGGCAGGGCCGCGGTCAGCACGGGGGCGCTTTCCGCGATGAGCGTGTCGGTCTGGATGTTCGGCTTCGGCGTCGGCAGGATGACGAGCGCCGAGCTGGTCTGCTGCGGCGGATTCAGGTAGGCGTATCCGACGCCGGCCACGAGACCCAGGAACGCGAAGCCGCCGACGATGCCCTTGTACCGCCGCACTATCCGCATCGACCGGCGCAAGTTCGGTTGCTGCTGAGTCATGGAGCCTCCGATTCGGCAAACGTCAGACGTGTCACCAGGCTCTCGCCTGGCTGGGAGCGCCCCTGTCCGAGCAGCGTGACCGCGGGCACGCGGTGGCCAAGACCCGCCGAGTACCAGCCAAGGATCGGCTCGGTCTCGCCGCGGTGCAGGCTCCATTCGAGGCCGGCCGGGAGCATCAGCTCCGCGGCACCCGGGGTCACCGCGTCCGGCCACGCCAGCGAGGCCACCGAGCCGGCTAGCGACACCGCGACGTCGGGCCCGAGGTGGAAGGCGACCCGCACGTCGTGCGGCCCGCCGGAAATCTCGTCGGTGATCTCCACGACACGGGCGCCCCGGTCGAGCCGCGCCGAGCGCCGGTGCACCGCGGGCCGGTAGCCGTCATGCTCACCGGTCCACGAGGCCACGGCCCCGTCGGAAGCGAACGAAATCTCCCGGCCCGCCGCGTGCCGGAGCCACAGGAACGCGCCGCCGCGCACCGACTGCCACCGGCCGCCGACCTCGACGGTGTTGTGCCCGATCGTCGACTGGAAGTAGGACCGCCACGCGGGCTCACCGTGGTAGCAGTACGTCCCCGGGTCGGCGAGCACGTCGACGCCGCCGTACCTGACCTCCACAGACAAGGCGTCGGCGTGCGCGTGCGCGGCGATGCTCAGGAACCCATGCGGCCCGCCATCGCAGCGGCACCATAGCTCCGGTGAGTCAGCCGCGGCCGTTCTGAGGAAACTTATGCCAGCATCGGGGAACCGGTCAGGACGCGCAGCCGGGCGGCCACTGACTTCCTCAACATCACCTGCCAGCGACCTGAGCAGCACGCTGCCGGCATCCGGCGGCACAGCCGGCCACCACGCCAGCCGGCCGAACACCCCGTCGCCCAGCGCCAGCAGCGCCGGCCAGCGGCCCCGTGCGGGAGCGTCGAGCAGCACCACGCGGCCCTCGTCCGAGTCGCCCTGGCGGGGCGGCTGGCCCAGGCAATCAACCAGTGCGGCCATCGCGTCCGCCATCGAGCACAGCAGCCGCCACGTGCCATCAGGAACAGGGGTACCCGCGGCAGCAGCCTCGGCCGCGGCGAACACCCCGAGCTCGAAGACGAACCCGTGGTAGTCCGACGCCAGCTCACGGTTGATCCCGGAGGGGAACGTGTTGTCCGCGAGCGAGCGAGCCAGCAACGACGCGGCCTCGCGCCGCCACCGATCGCTCTCGGGGAACCACGGGAAGGCGCAGCTCGCCGCCAGCTGCCCGGCCGCCTCGGCGATCAGGTGGTTGTTCGCCGAGGATCCGCGGCTCTCGAACGCGGCGAGGTACTCCTGGTGCCAGCGGATCTGCCGCACCGTCGTTTCGGAACCCTCGAACAGGGCGGCGACCCCTGGCCAGCTGTCGAGCAGCCGCCGGATCCAGGCGAGGTTGATCAGCCGGACGCCGAGCTCGATGCCGCTCGTCCAGTTCACCCCGGACAGGAACGGGTTCTCCCGTAGCCACGAGCGAAGCTGGTCCGCGACGCGCTGCGCGTACGCCTCCTCGGCGGTGAGGAACCAGGCGGTCGCGAGCAGTGTCAGGTGCTGGAGCCTGTTGACCTCCCAGACCTGCTTTATGTTGCCGACCGCCGCCTCGTCGCGCTGGTTCACCGAGAACGCGTACGCGTCTGGTGACGACCGCCGGCCCGTGACCGGGTCCCAGAACCAGTCCGGCTGGACCATGTCGGTCCGCACCGCGCCGAGCA
>NZ_JBARCR010000606.1:0-4907 GCF_049794275.1 Trebonia sp. | reverse complement strand
CAGCGGCAGGGCGCGACGGCGACGCTCGACTCGGACTCGGCGCACGCCGTCCTCGTCAGCAGCACCTCGACGGCGCGGCACGCCGCGACGACTGGCCCGGCGAGCAACACGCACTACAAGGTCAAGTCCGGTGACACGCTGTCCGGGATCGCCGAGCACTACTACCACAAGGCAGCCGACTGGCAGTGGCTCTACCACGAGAACGACAAGACCGTCTCGGACCCCAACCTGATCTACCCGGGTGAGACCCTGTTCGTTCCGTCCGACCCGCCCGCGAACTTCACGCTCAGCAGCTACGTCCCGAAGCACGCCAAGCCGGCCGCTCCGGTGGTGACCACGAGCACCAGTCACCACAGTGACAGCAGCGGGAGCGGCAGCCACTCCAGCGGCGGCACCGTCACCGTCCAGGCCGCCACGCAGGGCAGCCACACCAGCTCGCACGGCGGGTCAGGCTCGCTGAGCGGCACGCTCGGCTGCTCAGGCCTGGAGCAGCTGTGGGACGCCGCGGGCGGCAACCCGTCGCACGCGTTCATGGCGGCCGAGATCGCGATGGCCGAGTCCGGCGGCAACCAGTACGCTCTCAGCCCGACCGACGACTTCGGGTACTGGCAGATCAATGCCTCCAACGGCTCGCTGGCCACCTACAACGCCCTCGGCAATGCCAGGTCCGCGATCATCCTGTCCGACGACGGCACCAACTGGTCCCCGTGGACCACGTACACCGCCGGCCTGTACGTCGGCCGCTGCTAAGCCTCTTCCGCCCGCGCAGGCCGTCCGCCATTCCGGCGGGCGGCCTGCTTGCTTATTAGCAGGCTAGGCGAACTTCTAGCTGGACGTAGCGACTCCAATAAACTACATTGTAGTCATGCCGAAGAAGAACCCGACTCCCGTGCGTTTCGACATGGTGGTAGCCGACCGGCTCGCCGCGTTTGTCTCCATTAACCACGGGCTGTCGCTGTCGGCAGCGGCCAACATGCTGGTAGACGAGGGGCTTCGCATGATGGAACACCCCGGCGTGATCTTCAGGACCGGCCCGACCGGACGGCGGGCCGGCCTAGCCGCCGGACCGGACGTGTGGGAGGTCGTGCGGGCGGTCAGGTCAGCGCGCACCGCAGAGCCCGATCTCGGTGAGCGGGAGCTTCTCACGATGGTCTCCGAGAACACCGGGGTTCCCGTGCGGCTGATCCGCGTGGCGACCGGCTACTGGGCCTCATATCCCGACGAGATTGACGCCGAGGTGGCCGCGGCCGACGCTGCCGAGGAGAACGCCGAGCGGGCCTGGCACCGCGAACAAGAGCTCCTGGCCGGGTAGCGCCGGTGCCTCGCCGGCTGCTCCTTGACGAGATGTTCCCTGGATCGATGGCGGAACAGTTGTGCGCCAAGGGACACGACGTCCGGGCGGTCGTGACCAGCCCCGAGTTCACCGGGCTGCCCGATGAAGAAATCCTCATCGGCGCGACCGAGGCAGGACGATCGCTGGTCACGGCGAACATCAAGGACTTCATGTCGCTCCACGCGCGGTACCGAGCAGCCAACCGGCCGCACGCAGGGCTGATCCTGGTCAGCACCAAGACCTTCCCGCAAAACCGCGCGTTCGTAGCCGCTGTCACGAGCGCGCT
Organism: Trebonia sp.; assembly: GCF_049794275.1. Taxonomy (NCBI): domain Bacteria; kingdom Bacillati; phylum Actinomycetota; class Actinomycetes; order Streptosporangiales; family Treboniaceae; genus Trebonia; species Trebonia sp. Next base: position 3,288 of record NZ_JBARCR010000606.1, on the reverse strand, counting down.
CAACTCCCTGCTAGCGACCGAAGCCGCTTCAGCCGGAGAGGTAGTCTTCTTGCCCCGGGCCTAGCGGGCGGCGGCGAGGGCTTCGGCGATGCCCTCCCTGGCGAGTTCGTCGGCACGCTCGTTGCCCGGGTCCCCGTTGTGTCCCTTGACCCATCGCCAGGTGATCTCGTGCGGGGCCATCGCCTTGACCAGGTGCTGCCACAGGTCCAGGTTCTTCACCGGCTGCCGGCCGGCCGTCCGCCACCCGTTGCGCTGCCAGCCGGGGAGCCACTTGGTGATCCCGTCGAGCACGTACCGGCTATCGGTGTACAGCGTGACCGTCGCCGGGCGGTTCAGCGCCTCCAGCGCCGAGATCACGGCCGTCAGCTCCATGCGGTTGTTCGTCGACAGCGGGTCGCTGCCGTGCAGTTCCCGCACCGCGCTCCCGTACCGCAGCACGGCACCCCAGCCGCCGGGTCCCGGGTTCCCGCTGCATGCCCCGTCGGTATAGATCACGGCCTCACCCATGCCGCACAGGCTACGCGAGTAACAGAGCGGGGAGAGGACGCACGGTCCGTTCCGGTAAATGGGAGAGAACCGGCGCCGGCGTACGGCCAAACAGCAACCCCAGCCCGTGACCTGGCCCGGTTGATGTGTTCTGCTATAAGCGTGATGAGAGAGCTGCCTTCGCCTGGGTCCACGGACCCGGAGGACCTCGCGGTCCTCGCCGGGCTGACCGTGGAAGACACCGACGACGACGACCCCGTGCTGCTCTGGGCGGACGGCACCCCCGTCGACACCTGGCGCGAGGACTATCCGTACGAAGAGCGGATGTCGCGCGACTACTACGAGCACGCCAAGCGGCTGCTGCAGATCGAGCTGGTCAAGCTGCAGAACTGGGTCAAGGACACCGGCCAGCGGATCGTCATCGTCTTCGAGGGCAGGGACGCGGCGGGCAAAGGCGGCACGATCAAGCGGTTCACCGAGCACCTGAACCCGCGCGGCGCGACCGTCGTCGCGCTGGAGAAGCCAACGGAGCGCGAGCGGACCCAGTGGTACTTCCAGCGGTACGTGACGCACCTGCCTGGCGCCGGGGAGATCGTGATGTTCGACCGGTCCTGGTACAACAGGGCCGGAGTCGAGCGGGTGATGGGGTTCTGCACGCCTGACGAGTACGCCGAGTTCATGCGCGAGGCGCCGGACTTCGAGCGGATGCTGGTGAACTCGGGGCTGTCGCTGACGAAGTTCTGGTTCTCTGTGACGCGAAGCGAGCAGCGGACCAGGTTCGTGATCAGGCAGGTCGACCCTGTCCGGCAGTGGAAGCTGTCGCCGATGGACATCCTGTCCCTGGACAAATGGGACGAGTACACCGAGGCCAAGGAGGCGACGTTCTTCTACACCGACTCGGAGCACGCGCCGTGGACGGTGGTGAAGAGCAACGACAAGAAGCGCGCCAGGCTCGAGGCGATGCGGCACATCCTCGAGCAGTTCGATTACGACGGAAAGGACGAGGAAGTCGTCGGCAAGCCCGACAGCAAGATAATCGGGTCGCCGTCGCTGCTGTCCGAGAAGCCGTCCGCGCAGTCCTTTATACGCTCCTTTATACCCTTGTGAGCATGAACGTCACGGAGATCACCAGCGAAGCGGAACTCCGCGAAGTGCTCGGCGGGTTTCCCGCGGGCCGCGCGGTGACGAAGGTGCGGCGGCAACTGCACCCGACGCAGATCGAATGGCTGAAGGCGTCGCCGTTCTGCGTGCTCGCGACGTCGGACGCCGCGGGGAACTGCGACGCGTCGCCCAAGGGCGACCCGGCCGGGCACCTTGTCCACGTGCTCGATCCCCGCACCGTGGCGATCGCCGAGCGCCCCGGCAACAAGCGTGCCGACGGCTACCTCAACATCCTCGCCAACCCGCACGTCGGGATCATCTCGCTGATCCCCGGCCGGAACGACACGCTGCGCATCAACGGGCGCGCCCGGCTGGTGCGGGACGCGCCCTTCTTCGACGACCTCGCGGTGCGCGGGCAGCGCCCGGTGCTGGCGCTGGTGGTGGAGATCGATCAGGTGTTCTCGCACTGCCCCAAGGCGTTCATGCGGTCCGAGCTGTGGGAACCAGAGAGCTGGAAACCCGACGCGCTGCCGTCGATCGCGGCACTGTGCAAGGCGGCGCAGGACACACCCGAGACGGTCGCGGAACTTGAGGAGTACTACGCGCCGGACAGCTACGCCAAGCGGCTGTACTGACCCCACAGCGCGGGGATCGTGACGTCCAGGTCGAGCAGCAGCCCGCGAAGCAACGGCAGGGAGATGCCGATCACGTTGTTGTGATCGCCGTCGATGGAGTCGACGAACCAGCCGCCGAGGCCTTCGATCGTGAACGCGCCCGCCATGCTGAGCGGTTCGCCCGTGGCGACGTAGGCGTCAATCTCCTCGTCCGCCGGGGTGCCGAAGCGCACCGTGGTCGTGGCCACCGCCGCCGCGCGGCGCCCGGTGGCGACGTCGATCACGCAGTGCCCCGTGCACAGCGTGCCGGACTTTCCCGCCATCTGGTGCCAGCGGGCGACGGCCTCCTGCGGCGACGCGGGCTTGCCGTACGGGCGCCCGTCCAAGTCGAGCAGCGAGTCACAGCCGATAACCAGGCCGTCAGTGAGCGATGCGGCGACCGCGGCGGCCTTGGCCGCGGCAAGCATGCCGGTGAGTTCCGCCGTGGTGGGTGCGTCGAAGGCGTCCTCGTCGACGCCGCTGACGATGACCTGCGGATCGAGGCCGGCGGCGCGCAGCACCGCGAGCCTGGCGGGGGAAGCGGAAGCCAGAACGACACGCACTCGTCAGACCTTACGCGCCACGGGTCCTGGCCGTAGCATCAGTGCCATGGTGCGACTCCTTGTTCTGTACAACCCGCCAGAAGACGCCGTGGCCTTCGACAAGTACTACAACGAGATCCACATACCGCTGGCCAAGCAGCTGCCCGGGCTGGTCAGGTACACGATCAGCAGGAACCTCGCGGCGAACGCGCAGTACTACCTGATCGCCGAGCTTGACTGGGCGGACATGGCGTCCGCGCAAGCCGCGCTGCGCTCGCCGGTAGGCGCGGCGTGCGCCGCCGACGTGGCCAAGTTCGCGACCACCGGCGCGCCCAGCCTGCTGTTCGAGGTCGCCGAGGTCTGATGCGCTTCGGCCTTGTGGGCACCGGCCACTGGGCCAGGATCGCGCACGCACCCGCCCTCGCGTCCACTCCCGGCGTCTCGCTGGCCGCGGTCTGGGGACGGAACACCGGCGCCGCCCGGTCGCTGGCCGCCGAGTATGGCGC